>JABHAA010000022.1 GCA_018674495.1 Rhodospirillaceae bacterium
AAATGGTGCCGCCGGAGTGAATTGAACACTCGACCTCGCCCTTACCAAGGGCGCGCTCTACCCCTGAGCTACGGCGGCCTGGGATGGAAGGCGGCGAACATGCCATAGGGCGATCACGAGGGCAAGCGCGGGAAAGCGGCGCCGTTGCAGCCAGGGGTTTCCCGGACTTGCAATCTATCTCCCACGGACTATTTAATTCCGGTGCTCTTGAACATTATGCATATGACTTTTCGGTGCCCGGGCCGCCCGCGTCCGGTGCATTCCGCAATAAAACCGTCATAAACCGTCATAACCGTAAGGGGGGTGTATAGGATGTCGCGCGAGAAAACAGGAAATATACAACCAACGTCCGAGCATGCCTCGCGGCTGCCTGGCCGTGCTTCGATCACAGACCGGTGCCAAGACGGACGCCGGTCTGGCCGACCCGGCCATCCCCAGACCGGCTGGGCCGGTGTGTCATAAACCATCATAACCGTAAGGGGGATGTAGAAAAATGTCGCGTAAGGGGAGCCGCCACGGAATTTACGCCTTGACCGGGCAGGGGGACGGTTGCGACAAGATGTGGCCGTCAAAATTTTGCCCGATTTATGCACGACGTTAGTGCCCATGCTGATCGATACAAACCTATGAGCGAGCCCAAAACAAATAAACCGCCGGCGCTGTCCAAGAAAAACGCCGCCAAGCGCGAGGTGCGCGACGCGCGCCTGGCCGAGGCTTTGCGCGCCAATTTGAAGCGGCGCAAGGGCGGCGCAACCTCGCCCGGCGACACGCGCGGTGGAGGCAAAAGCTGATGGACCGCATCCGCATCCGGGGCGGTCAGGCTTTGCGCGGGCGCATCGCCATTGGCGGCTCCAAGAATGCCGCTTTGCCATTGATGGCGGCATCGTTGTTGACCGGGGAGACTTTGTCGCTGGCCAATTTGCCGCATCTGGCCGACATCGCAACCATGGCCAACTTGCTCGCCGAGCTGGGCGTCCAGGTGGGCATGAACGGCGATGCGCCGGGTGGCCATTCGGGCCGGGTGTTCGATCTGACCGCCGGCGATCCCGGTGACAAGATCGCGCCCTATGATCTGGTGCGCCGCATGCGCGCCTCGGTGTTGGTGCTGGGCCCGCTGCTGGCGCGCTGGGGCGAGGCGCGGGTGTCGCTGCCGGGCGGTTGCGCCATCGGCACGCGCCCAGTGGATTTGCATCTGGACGGGCTCCGTCCCCTCGGCGCCGAAATCGAATTGGAAGAAGGCTATATCCATGCCCGCGCGCCTGGCGGCCTGGTCGGCGGGCATATCCTGTTTCCATCGGTGTCGGTGGGGGCCACCGAGAATTTGCTGATGGCTGCGGTTCTGGCCAAGGGCGAAACCCAGATTGCCAACGCGGCACGCGAGCCCGAGGTTGCCGATCTGGCCCGCTGTCTGGTGGCCATGGGCGCTGAAATCGAAGGCATCGGCACTGATACCTTGCGCATCCAGGGCGCCGAAGAGCTGCACGGCGCCAACTACCAGGTGATCCCCGATCGCATCGAAGCCGGCACTTACGCGGTCGCCGCCGCCATCACCGGCGGTGATCTGGCGCTCGACGGCGCCGATTTCGAAACCATGGACGCCCTCGCCGATATCCTTGGCCGGTCGGGCGCCGAGGTGACCAAAATCGACGGCGGTGTGCAGGTACGGCAGGGCGCGCGCGCCATCCTCGGCGTCGATGTGATGACCGAGCCGTTCCCCGGTTTTCCCACCGATATGCAGGCGCAGATCATGACCCTGATGGCGGTCTCCGAGGGCGCCTCGATGATCACCGAATCCATTTTCGAAAACCGCTTCATGCATGTGCCCGAATTGTGCCGCATGGGCGCAGACATAAACGTGCACGGCGCCTCGGCCATTGTCCGGGGGGTGGCCAGATTGTCCGGTGCCGAATTGATGGCGACCGATCTGCGGGCCTCGGTTTCGCTGATCCTGGCAGGGCTCGCCGCCGAGGGCGAGACCATCGTCAACAGAGTGTATCATCTCGACCGGGGCTATGAGCGTATCGAGGAAAAACTCACCGGCTGCGGCGCGGTGATCGAGCGGTTGCAGGATTAGCGCGGGGTTATGGCAATCTTTTCTGGCCAGATTCGGAAAAACCTTCTAATAATGCGCGCCTTCACCGGAGCGGAACTATGCTTTCAAACGACAAATTGATATTTGCCGTGCCCCGTGGCCGCATTCTGGGCGACGTTATGCCCTTGATGAAGCGCGCCGGCATCGAGCCCGAAGACAGTTTCTGGGATAAAAACGCCCGGCAATTGAGCTTTTCTACAAGCGATCCGTCGCTGGAAATCGTGCGCGTTCGTTCGTTCGATATCGCCACGCTGATCGCCTTTGGCGCCGCCCATATTGGTATTGCTGGGCTCGACGTTCTGATGGAATTCGAATCCAGGGAAATTTACGCGCCTCTCGACCTCGGCGTCGGCGGCTGCCGCATGATCGTTGCCCAGCCCGAAGAGCGCGCTCCCAGCGATGATCCCCGCCGCTGGAGCCATATCCGTATCGCCACCAAATATCCGGAAATCACGCGGCGCCATTTCGCGGCGCGCGGCGTTCACGCCGAATGCGTCAAACTGAACGGTGCCATCGAGATCGCGCCCGCCATGGGTTTGTGCCAGCGCATCGTCGATCTGACCTCCACTGGCGACACTCTGAAGGCCAACGGTCTGGTCGAGATTGAGGAGATCGCCAAGATCACATCGCGCCTGGCGGTCAACCGGACGGCGTTCAAGACCCGCGGCGAAGAGATCAGCGGCTGGATCGAGCGGGTCCGAGAAGCGGTCGATGCCGGTCAGGCTTAGCCTCGGCGATCCCGCATTCGATACGGAATTCGCGCGCTTCCTAAGTGCCCAGCGGGGCGGTGATGAAGACGTCGCTGGTACCGTAGCCGACATCATTCGGGCGGTGCGCGAAAAAGGCGACGGCGCTCTTTATGATCTGACCCGCCGTTTCGACGGCTTCGATCTGAACGAACGCAATATGCGCGTCGGCGCGGAAGAAATCGCTGGCGCGCGCGCCAAATGCAGCGATGCCGACATTCAGGCGCTGCAATTGGCGGCGGATCGCATCCGCGCCTTCCACGCCCGCCAATCGCCTGAAGATCTGGACTATACGGACGACGCCGGGGTGCGTTTAGGGCTCCGCTGGCGCGCCATTGACGCGGCCGGCATGTATGTGCCCGGCGGCACAGCCGCCTATCCGTCGTCGGTTTTGATGAACGCGGTGCCGGCCAAGGTGGCTGGCGTCGCGCGTCTGGTGATGACCGCACCTTCCCCCGGCGGCGCCTTTAATCCGCTGGTCCTGGCGGCTGCCGATATCGCCGGGGTTGACGAAATTTACCGCGTCGGCGGCGCCCAGGCGATTGCCGCCCTGGCGCTCGGCACCGAAACCATCAGCGCCGTCGATAAGATCGCCGGTCCCGGCAATGCCTATGTGGCCGAAGCCAAGCGCCAGCTTTTCGGCGTCGTCGGTATCGATATGATTGCCGGGCCGTCGGAGATTCTAGTGGTTGCCGATGGCGCCAACGATGCCGATTGGATTGCCGCCGATCTGTTGTCCCAGGCTGAACACGATATCGCCGCGCAAGCCATCCTGATCACCAACGATGAAAGCTTCGCCGACAAGGTTTTGGAGCGTATTCAGGTGACGCTCAAAACCCTGCCGCGCAAGGATATTGCCGGGGCAAGCTGGGATCGGCACGGCGCGGTGATTATTGTGCCCGATTTGAACGATGCGGTACCGCTCATCGATGCCATCGCGCCGGAGCATCTGGAACTGGCGATGGACGGCGCGGAAGCATTGTTCGAGAAGATCGCGCACGCCGGCTCCGTCTTCCTTGGCCGCTATACGCCGGAAGCCTTGGGCGACTATTTGGCCGGGCCCAACCATGTGCTGCCCACGGACCGCAGCGCCCGCTTTTCGTCCGGCCTCGGCGTATTAGATTTCATGAAGCGGACCTCGTTCATCGGCGCCGGTGCGGCTTCGTTGGATGCCATCGGCAGCGCTGCGGTGCGTCTGGCCGAGGCCGAGGGATTGCACGCCCACGCCTTGTCGGTATCGCTCCGGCTTGGCAGCACAGATACGGATTGAGGCGGGTGGAGACGCGCCGCCGAATCATCGACATCAAGCTGGGCGGCGACGCCGAGCCCTCTGAGCGGGCTGAATTCAGCCAGGACCGGCGCATTGCCATATTCGATCTGCTGGAAGAAAACACCTTTGCGCCGGTGGACGGAACGCTGGGGCCGTTCGTGCTGCATCTAGGCGCCGCCGAAAATCGGCTGCTATTTGATGTTCGCAGCGAAGACGGCGCGCCCCTCAAAAACTTTACCTTGCCCGGCTCCGTATTCCGCTCGGTCATTCGCGATTACTTCTTGGTTTGCGAAAGCTATTACGATGCCGTCAAATCCGCTTCGCCGGCGAAAATAGAGGCCATCGATATGGGCCGGCGCGGCCTCCACAACGAGGGCGCCGAGATACTCCGCGACCGGCTGGCGGGCCACGTGGAAATTGATACCAAAACCGCGCGCCTGTTGTTCACGCTGATTTGCGTGCTGAATTTACGGTAGCCGGTGATGAGCACACTTCCCGCCGCCGTTTTGTTTGCCTGCACCTTGAATTCGGTGCGCTCGCCTATGGCCGAGGGGTTGCTGAAAGCCGCCCACGGCGCCCGCATCTACGTGGATTCCGCCGGCGCCGAGAGCACCGAGGTCAACGGCTTTGCGGTCGAGGTTCTGGCCGAGTTCGGCATCGATATCTCGAACCACATGCCGAAGACGTTCGAGACCTTGGAGGACTTCTCCTTCGATGTGGTGATTGCGCTGTCGCCGGAGGCCGAGCGCGCCGCCCGCCAGCTGACCAGTTGGATGTCTTGCGAGGTGGATTATTGGCCGATCCCCGATCCCTCGGCGGCCACCGGCACCCGTGAAGCGCGGCTCAATGTTTTCCGCGAAGTGCGCGACGATCTCAAGCGCCGGATCGATGCGAGATTTCCGCCCGAAAACGGCAATAAATAAAGCCGTTTTGGAAAAATCTCTTGACCCGGCAACCCCTTCGGACCAGTTTCCACCAAATTTGACACGAAAAAGGATAGCCAATGGCAAAAGAAGAGTTGATGGAATTTTCGGGCACAGTCACGGAACTGCTGCCCAATGCCATGTTCCGCGTGGTGCTCGACAACGAACATGAAATTCTCGCCCATACGGCGGGAAAAATGAGAAAACACAGAATTCGCGTTCTCGCTGGTGATCGGGTCAATGTTGAAATGACGCCCTACGATCTTTCCAAAGGCCGCATCACCTTCCGCTTCAAATAATTTTGCTGGTTGCCGACGGACCCGGGGATCCATGCCCGAAACCCATACATCGGTTCTGGTTCTCGCCTCGGCATCACCGCGCCGCTTAAGCCTGCTGCGCCAGGTTTTGATTGAACCCGATCACATCCTTCCCGCCGAAATTGACGAAACCCCGCTAAAAGATGAGGCGCCGCGCGCCCTTGCCGCGCGCCTTGCGGGTGTAAAGGCCGCCCATGTTGCCGCTGCCAATCCGGGCGCCTTCGTTATCGGCGCCGACACGATCGTCGTTGCCGGGCGCCGCATCCTCGGCAAGGCCGAAGACGCCGAGGCTGCGGCGAAGTTCCTTAAATTATTGTCGGGACGCCGCCACCGGGTGCTGGGCGGAGTCTGTATCATTGCCCCCGATGGCCGCCGCGCGGCCCGCCTTGTCGAGACTTCGGTCTCCTTCCAGCGCCTTGGCCAAGCAGATATCGATGCCTATCTGGCCACCGATGAATGGCAGGGCAAGGCCGGCGCTTACGCGATCCAGGGCTACGCCGCCCGTTTTGTTGCCCAGCTTCGCGGCTCCTACTCGAACGTGGTCGGATTGCCGATTTATGAAACTGTGCGCCTGTTGCAAGGGCTCGGCTACCGGGGATAAGATCGCCGCCGGATAAATGGAGAGTGCAAATAATGGCAACGGTCCGCCGCCCCGAGCCCAGGAAAACCCGGAAATGTCCCTTGTGCGGCCATGCCGCCGAGGAAGACTACCGGCCCTTTTGCTCGAAGCGCTGCAAGCAGCTGGATCTGGGTCGCTGGCTCGATGAAAGCTACCGGGTGCCGGTGGTGGAAACCGATGATTTGGACATCGACGGCGAGGACGAGCCCTACGATAGCTAAGCTGAACCAATAAGGATCCGACGCAAATGTACAAAGCCGCAATCCTGGACGATTACCAAAATGTCGGTTTGCAATACGCCGACTGGCAGAGCCTGGCCGGCGAGGTCGAGGTGACGGTGTTTACCGATCACTTGTTCGACGAATCCGCCATCGCCGAGCGTCTGGCCGAATTTCATATTCTGGTTCTCAACCGGGAACGGACGCCGTTTCCGCGCACGCTATTGGAGCGCCTGCCCAACCTGAAGCTGATGACCACCTCCGGCATGTACAACCGGTCCACCGATATGGATGGGGCGCGGGAATTGGGCATCGATATGTGCGGCACCGAAATGCGCAGCGCCGCCACGCCGGAGCTGACCTGGGGGCTGATCCTGTCCCTCGCCCGTCAGATACCAAAAGAAGACCGGAACGTGCGCGAGGGCCGCTGGCAGGGTACGGTGGGTGTCGGGCTGGCCGGCAAGACGCTGGGAATCATCGGCCTTGGCAAATTGGGCACGCCGGTAGCACGTATCGGCCAGGCGTTCGAGATGGACGTTGCCGCCTGGAGCCCGAACCTGACCCAGGAACGCGCCGATGAGGCCGGTGTCCGCTGCGTCGATAAAGATACGTTGATGGCGAATTCCGATTTCATCACCTTGCATATGCCCTTGAGCGAGCGCTCCCGCGGCATCCTGCAGGCCGACGATCTGGCCAAAATGAAAAAGACCGCGTTCCTGATCAATACCTCGCGTGGGCCGCTGATCGACGAGGCGGCCTTGATCAACGCATTGCAGGCCGAGGCTTTCGCCGGCGCCGGGCTCGACGTGTACGACGTCGAGCCGCTGCCCGCCGATCATCCCTTCCGGTCATTGGAGAATACGGTCGTGACCCCGCATCTGGGCTACGTGTCGCGCGGTACCTATGAAGTGTCGTTTGCACAAGGCGTCGAGAATATCGCCGCTTGGCTGAAAGGTGCGCCGATCCGTCTGATCAACGGCGCCTGATTTCGATTAGCCTTTCGGTTCCAGCGCTTTGATTTTGTCGCGCGCCTTGGAGTACTGGCGGTCAGCCGAAACCCGGTACCATTTGAGTGCCTGGGCGGGGTCCACCTTGACGCCCAAGCCCTTTTCATAGATGTGCCCGATCTCGTACGGGGCGATGCGGTGACCCCGGTTGGACGCCAGCCGCAACAGGCGCAGAGATTCTTTGGCGTTTTTGGGGACACCCAGACCATCACGGTATAGAAGCGCCATGCCAAAATAGGCAGACGTATATTTGGCGTTTTGGGCAAACCGGTACCAGCGTTCTGCCTGGGTGTAATCCCGCTTGAAGAATTTGCCCTTGTGATACATCTCGCCGATCAGATATTGGGCGCGCGGATAATTTTTGCGCGCCGCCAGCCGGTAGAGGCGTACCGCTTCCTTCATATCCTTTTTGGCACCGCGGCCCTTTTCATACAGCCGGCCCAGCTCGAAGATAGATTGCGCGTGCCCAGCTTCGGCGCCTTCTTTGTAGTACTTAAACGCCAGCGTATTGCTTTTTTTCACGCCAAGGCCATAGCGGTGCAGATAGGCGAGGTTGGCTTTCGCGGTGTTGCTTTTGGGGGCGGCCTTGGCATACCAAAATCCGGCGCGTTCATAATTGCGGGCAATGCCCTCGCCGCGCCGGTACATGGAGCCCAAATTGTTCATCGCGCTGATATGGCCTCGCTCCGCCGATAATGTGTACCATTGCCGGGCCTTGGCGTAATCCTGCGGGACGCCGCGGCCATGGTGATACATCAGCGCCAGATTAAATTGCGAAGGGGCGTGGCCTTCCAGCGCTAAGGCGCGGAATTCCCGAAATGCGGTCGCGTAATCCTGCTTCTTAGCCGCTAGCAAACCGGACCGGTAATCGGCGGCGGCCTGTGGCACCAGCGCAAAGCCAAGCCCGGCAATAATCAAAGCCGCAAATATCTGCTTTAGCTTCGCCAATAGCGTCCGAGGTATTTTTTTTATCATGGCTGCCCCAATTGCGCGAATTCTCCACCCGACAAACCATCCATCAGCGGAGAATGCAATTATGGAAACCCCCAATGGTGGCCGATAGAAGCACCGTATCCACAATTATAAGGCAATTGTGGGGCACATCCAAATTTGTCTGATACAAATACATGTTCCAGGCCAGTTAACCGTTTAATTGCAATGGTTTATTTGGTGTGATGGCCATCACAGCGGTGCCCCCGACTTCAGGCGTAAATTCAGGCTAACAATATCTGTATGCCGGGCGCTGTGCCGCAATAACATAAATGTGACGGCTGGCGCCGGCGCAAAATGACGAAGGATTGCCGAAATGGCTGACGAATTTATCCGCGACGACGAAAACCTGACCTTGGCGGACGGCGACAGTGCCGCCGGCCAAAGCACCACCGTTGAGGTGGGCGCCGATGGCGCGGTCATGTTGCCCGCCGGCGTCAACTTCGGCAATGCGGAGTTCGCCCAATCGGGATCGGATATGGTGGTCACCGCGCCGGATGGCACCGAGGTCGTGATCGAAGGTTATTTCGATCAGGAATCGGCGCCGATGCTGAAAACCCCGGGCGGCGCCGAATTGGCCGGCGATACCGCGACCCATCTGGCGCGCGTTCTCTCGCCGACCCAAGAAGTGGCGCAGGCCGCGCCGACCGCCGATGCTCAGCCCATCGGTCAGGTTGATAGCGTTTCGGGAACGGTCGTGGCGATCCGCGCCAATGGTGACCGGGTCGAACTGGAAGCCGGCGATCCGGTGTTCCAGGGCGATGTGCTGCAATCGGGTGAAGAAGGCGCCGTCGGCATCGTCCTTGCCGATGAAACCACATTTTCCATGGCCGAAAACGGGCGCATGGTTCTGGACGAAATGGTTTACGATCCTGGCACCCAGGAAGGCAGCATTTCCATGTCGGTGCTGCAGGGTGTGTTTACCTTCGTTTCGGGTCAGGTGGCCAAGGTTGATCCCGATGCGATGACATTGAAAACGCCCGTCGCCACCATCGGTATTCGCGGCACGCAAGTGGGCATCGATCTCGGCGAAACCGCCGATGGTACGCCCGATCTCCGCGTTGTGCTGATGGAAGAATCCGATGGCTTCGTCGGCGAGGTGGTTATTGCGAACGCTGGCGGCATTCAAATTCTTAACCTGCCCGACCAGGGCTCGACCGTCTCCGACTCCAATTCCGCGCCGGCCGAGCCGCGCGTGTTCCAACGCTCGGAAATCCGCGAGTCCTTCTCCGACGCCTTGGATTCGCTGCCGACAGCGGTTGGTACCGGCAACGATTACGCACCGCGCGAGGATGAGCGCCAAGAACAGGAAGAGCAGCAGGAAAACGAAGATGCCGCCGCTGAAGAAGCCGAAGGCGAGCAGGAGGAAGCGACCGAAGAAAGCATCGAGGGTGAATCCGACGAATTTGCCGAGGCCGATGGCGAAGAGGGCGGCGAAGGCGAGGATCTAGAAGACTTCGAAACGGCGGCGGGGGGCGAAGAGGACGCTGCTGCGGACGGCGAGGCCGAAGCCACGGTTGGCGGCGAAGACGGCGAGGTCGACGAAGACCTGGAAGACTTTGAAACCGCCGGCGGCGGCGAAGAGGAAGAAGGCGCAGCCGATGATGCACCCGATGACGGGACAGGTGATTTCGTTGATGTAACCGGAGAATTTGAAGGCGGCGTCATCGGCGGCGGCGGCGGCAGTACGGGCGATGTGGTAGAA
>JABHAA010000097.1 GCA_018674495.1 Rhodospirillaceae bacterium
GAAATGTATTGAAAAAATGGTCGGGGCGCCCAGATTCGAACTGGGGACCCCCTGCTCCCAAAGCAGGTGCGCTACCAGACTGCGCCACGCCCCGACATTAATGTTTTCAATGGCTTATGGAAATATCCAACTAAGCAATCCGTTGCGATCTAAGATAAAGCGCGTTGGATATTGGTTTGGTCATTGTGGTCGCGTTTGTGTACCATCACGGAACATTATTGTCACCTTGTTGAATTGGGCGCCCCCGATGGCACCTGAAATTACCACATGAACTGGATATAGGATGCCTGAAGAAAACGTCAACGAAGAGATCAATGCACTCGTGGCCATGTTCCGACAAGAGGTTTCAAAAATTGGCGACGTATCCGAGGAAATCAAGGCCATCGCCGGGCAGACCAATCTCTTGGCGTTGAACGCGACCATCGAAGCGGCACGGGCCGGTGATGCCGGCAAGGGTTTTGCTGTCGTGGCGGGAGAAGTAAAAGCCCTTTCCGGTCAAACAACCAAGGCGACCGATAACGTAACCGAAGTTCTTAAATCGCTGACTAATCTGATTGACGCCCTCGAGTCTCTCGGCAATTCATAATTTGAACGACGACGACGCGAACGCGAAATTTTCCGAAACATGGCATACACCTATTATATAGACCCCGAAGTCAATTGCATCTTCATCCGCCAATTCGGAGAATTTGAGGTTGGAGAAGGGTTCCTGTCATTCAAGGCTATCGCGGATGATCCGTTGCTTGATCTATCCATGAACATCTTACGCGACATGCGGGATGTATCCATTCCGTCCATCTATCACGACAGTCTGGAGGAAATAAAAAGGGTCCGGGATCAATTGGAGTGGGCGACGGCATATTTTGAAAATTGTTTGAATGCCTGGGTTGTCGGCAATGCGGCGGATTATGCTGTTGCGCATCGCTGGAGCGCGACGACCCGATTGGACCGCCGCATAACGCGGAAACCATTCCGGAATATGGCGCCGGCTAGGGAGTGGCTCGGCATTCCCGATGGATACCAGATCAAATATCCACCGGCCAGTCAGCCATAACAGCCACCCGGCGCCCTCGCCAAGCATGACTGGCGTGCTGGCTCTACCGAATTATTGATTGGCGGGCCGGATCGTTACCGGGTTATGTTTATCAATGATGGTAAACTTGCGTTACATGCATCTTACGCTCTTGCCCGCGCTCGTCTCGGTCACCATTCTCATGGCCGCCCTCCCGGTGGCGGCCGGGCCGTTTGAAGACGCTGCCGCCGCCGAAGCTAAGGGCAAGTACAAGGCGGCGATTAAGCTTTACCAAGCCGCCGCCAAAAAAGGCAGCAACAAAGCCAAACTGGCCATCGGCAACATGTATATGAATAGCCGAGGCGTCAAAAAGGACCTCAAAAAGGCGATCAAATGGTTTCGCCAATCCGCCAATGCGGGAAATGTCGCCGCGCAAAGACTAATGGGCGTTATGTATGATGGCTCGAAGGGCGTAAAACGGGACAAAATCAAAGCCTACAAATGGTACGGAATTGCCGCTGCGCATGGGGATTCGGAAGCCCATACCCTGAAAAACACATTGAAATACCGCATGAACCTGATGCAATTGAACAAAGCGCAAAAGTTGATCGATCGGGTTATAAAGAAAAACAAAGGTCGCGGCACCCGCAACCACCGCAATCGGCGCCGCCGCTGAGCACTACGGTTGGAGCCGGGCGCTGCCAACTCCGGCGCGCCCATGCGCTCGCTCCAGGCCCAGATCGGGGCCGCGAGGAACAATGCCGTTGCTCGGAACCGGCCCGGCGCCGCTATAGATGCCGGCCTTCATGGTCTCGATATCGGAAACTGCGGCGATGCCGGGGGTCTGGTAGAGATCGCGCAAATAGGCCGACAGGTTTGGATAATCCTCAATGCGCCGGAGATTGCATTTGTAGCCGAGATAATAGATGGAATCGAAGCGGATCAGATTGGGATAGAGGCGCCAATCGGCCAAGGTCTGTTCCGGCCCGCAGAGATAACGCTGGCCGCTCAAACGCTCTTCCAATGCGTCAAGGGCTGCGAACAAATTGTCGAAGGCCGCATCGTAGGCTTCCTGGCTGACGCCCCGCCCACATCTATTGACGCCGTTATTGATGCCGTCTAGCACCATTTCGTTGACCGCATCAATGTCGGCGCGCAAGGCTTCAGGGTAAAAGTCGGGGCTGTCCGGTGCAACGCCGACAAAGGCCTCGTTGAACATTTTAATGATCTCGGAGGATTCGTTGGAAACAATGGTCCGCTTTTCGATGTCCCACAAGGTGGGCACCGTCACCCGGCCCGTATAGTCCGGCGCAGCCAATGCATAGACTTCGTGCAGATATTTCACGGATGTATCGGTGCCCGGCACGATATGGTCTTCGAGGAACGTCCAGCCCTCGCCGCCCTCGGTTTGGCGCGTGGTGGTCAGACCGATCAGTCCATCCAGGCGTTTGAGGGCGCGCAGCAATTCGGTCCGGTGCGCCCACGGGCAGGAAACCGAAGAATACAGATGGTAGCGCCCAGCCTCGGCCTTGAAGCCGGTGGAGCCGTCGGCGCTCAACCAGTTCCGGAAGATGGCGTCGAACTTAACATATTTGCCGTCTTCACGAATTTCCTTCAGCTTATCCTCATGCGTCCATTTACCGTCCAACAGGTGACCCAAGGTATCCTCCCTTTCAGAATTGTGCGGCGTTGACTTCGCCGACACATCTGCAAAATTAGGCGGCAATCATACGCAATTATCTGACAGGAATTCAATCATGGCAAAAGCCGCCGTCGTCCACGAATTTGGAGGCCCGGACGCATTCAGCATCGACGACATCGAAGTGGGCGCTCCGGGGGACGGCCAGGTACGTATCCGCCAGACTGCCATCGGCGTCAATTTTGCCGAGGTCAAGCAGCGCTCCGGCGACAGCTATAACTTCCCCTTAGGCGATCTACCGATCATCCTCGGCCGCGAAGGCGCCGGCATTGTCGAAGCTGTTGGCGCGGGCGCCGAAGCATTTAAGCCCGGCGACCGTGTGGCTTACGGCATGGGCGGCACCGGCGGTTATGCCGAGGAACGGCTGGTTGCGGCCAATCGCTTGCTGCATCTCCCAGATGGCATCACGGAAGCAACCGCCGCTTCGGTCATGGTGCGCGGTCTGACCGCCTGGTATCTCGGCCAGCGCGCCTACCCCATCCAGCCGGGCGATTGGGTCCTGGTGCACGCCGCCGCCGGCGGCGTCGGGCTCATCCTAATTCAGTGGGCAAAGCATGTGGGCGCCGTCGTCATCGGCACCGCCGGCAGCGATGCGAAAACCGAAATCGCGGCGTCGCACGGCTGCGATCACGTGATCAATTATACCAATACCGACGTTGCCGGCGCGGTGGCCGATCTGACCGGCGGCGCCGGTGTGGCCGCGGTTTTCGATGCAATCGGTCGCGACACGTTCGAGGCATCTCTCGACAGCCTGGCCGACCTTGGTCATTTCGTCACCTATGGCGCCGCGTCCGGCGACGTCACCGGCATCGATCCGAAAATATTCATGCACAAAGGCTCGCTCCATTTCACGCGCACGTCCCTGCGCCATTACACCAAGAAGCGCAGCGACTTGGAAACCGGCGCCCAGGCGCTATTTCAATTGATCAAAGATGGCGCCATCCGGCCCAAGATCAACCAATTCCATGGCTTGGAAGAAATGGCCGCCGCCCACAGAGCCCTGGAAAGCCGGCAGTTGACCGGATCAGTGGTGGTTAGGACCGGCAATTAGCCTCTAAATTCCATTGTCACCGGTCATTGTTTTACCGCCCAGGCGCGCCCGGCATCGGCCTCGACCTCGCTCAAGCCTTGGTCATTCAGCAGACGGGCGACCTGTTTATGATCCTGGCGGATTTCGTATTTGGGGCCGTACCAATCCACAGTGTCCAACCAGGTCAGATGGAATTGCTGGCGCAAAGTCAGACCCGACGGATGCACCGAACAGATCGGCAAAAACCTGTTGAAATAGCGGACTATGCGAATACGGCTCATGATAAAGGACGGAATGAAAAACACCCAGCACAGCCAGCGGCTAAATGTGACCAGTTTCGTAAATTCCCATCCCGGCGTCCAAAGGCGAAGCAAGTTGCGCAATATTTGAAATTTGGTCGATGGCACTTTCTCATAGAAATTATAGAAAAGCCGCCCACTTGATCTCAAATAGGCCGGCAGACTTTGCATGATCTTGGCGGGATCGGGCGTGTGTTGAATAACGCCGGCGCAATGCACCGCATCGAACACGCCTGGCTTGAACGGCAGCGCCAGTAAATTCGCCTGGATGATATTCACCTCGCCTCGATTGGCGCTATGGCCGCTACGATTGTCGCTGGTCTCTTTGCATGCATCGACGGCGCTCGATAAATCACAGGCCACAACGCGGGCTCCGGCTTGCGCCAATTCGTCGGCAAAGCGCCCGGCGCCGCAACCGGCATCAAGGATGATCTTGCCTTCTATCCAAGCCGGCTCCCATTTTGTGTCATTCAGAAGGCGCCCACCTGAAAGGTTATGTCCGCCCAGGCGGTCGATCTGAGTGGCGCTGAACAATTGCCACTGATAGCCAAAGTTCTCCGCGTAATTTTCATCCGCCGCGACAAATCGGGGAATACCGTTGGTGATCGGATATACGCGGGCGCAGGAAGTGCAGGAAAGCTGGCCTTCAATGATGTCCTCACCCGATGATTTTTTATTATCCAAGACAAGCGCCACCTCGCCCGCGCAATGGGGGCAGATCAACAATTCAAGAACCCATAATTTCATTTGAGATATTTGCCGAGGCTTGGAGAGACCGGACTAGCTCTAACCGCAACGTCATTGCTGTTCAAGAACAGAATGGCCGGGACCGACTAGCGGGCCGGAGGCGGGCGATTGCCTTTGGCCCCTCTTGCACTAAGATGGCGACTGGAAAAACCGCCTTCGGAAATTTCATGGCTCTTCTTTTCATCAGCGAAAACGATGATCCTTCGGTCTGGAAGGCCGAGCTGGCGAAGGCAATCCCCGAACTTGAGGTGCGCATTTGGCCCGATAGCGGCGACGCTGGTGACATCGAATATGCGCTGGCCTGGAACCCACCACTGGGTCTGCTCGCATCCTTTCCCAAGTTGCGCTTTATCCAGGCCCTGGGCATGGGCATCGATCATTTCCTGGCCGATTCCGATATGCCAGAAAATGTGCCTCTGGCGCGACTGGTCGATCCCGACATGGTGCGCCAAATGACCGAGTTTGTGATCCATGCGGTCTTGCGCTTTCATCGCCAGGCCGCGCTTTACGCACGCCATCAGGGCGCACGGCTTTGGCACCAGGAAGCAATACCGGACACCCGGAAGGCTACTATTGGTATCATGGGATTGGGCATGCTTGGCGCCGATGCGGCGGCAAATCTAGATGCGATCGGATTTCGCGTCCGGGGTTGGAGCCGCCGGCCCCACGAGCTGGCGAACATCGAAAGCTTCCATGGCCGGAATGGCTTCGAAGATTTTATCAGCGAAACCCAATTCCTGGTGTGCCTGTTGCCCCTGAACGAAAGCACGGCGGATATCATCAACAAAGATACGCTGGCCCTACTACCCGAAGGCGCCTATGTGATTAATGCGGCGCGCGGCGACCATGTGGTCGAGGGTGATTTGTTGAACGCCATAAATTCCGGCCATATTGCCGGCGCAGCGCTCGATGTTTTCCGGACCGAGCCGCTAGCGCCCGATCACCCCTTTTGGGCGCATCCCAATATTCATGTCACGCCGCACGTCGCCGCCCTCACCAACCCCCTCACCGCCGCCCGACTGGTAGCGAAAAATATCCAGCGCGCGGCGGCAGGCCAGCCACCGGACAATCTAGTAGATTTGAGGCGGGGTTATTGAACGCTTCAGCGTTGAATAGGATCAGCTTTATTACTGCAACAGGCTGCGGATCAGCGCCTGCGTGCCTTCGGGCCGGATGCCGCCGAATACGGTGTGCATGAATAGCGGAGGGCGGCGGGGAGATTTCCCTTTTTTCACGAAACAAAACCACCTTAAAGAACGGTTAGTCTACTTATTCGTCCAATTGCGATGGGTCCGGGGCATCGACGAGCGCGCCGGTGTCATCCTGATCCAGCACCCAGCCGCCTGAAATTCGCCGCCACAACATGAACCCGCCAAGCACCAGCAAAAATGGTGCGACAACATAGGGGCGGATGACACCGTCCATCATGAAGACCGAAGGCGACAACGCCATGACAAAGACCGGAATGAAGGCCAGGGTCCATTTTTCCTTGCCGCGGCTCTTCTGGTAAGCGGGAAAGAATATCGATACCGCGCCGAGGGTCAGGAAGAAAAGCGACCAGGGCCGGGTAATAAAGGGTGCAAGATCGGTCGTTATGGCGAAAGCCTGAGAAAGATTTTTCTCGGCGATCGAGCCCAGAACGACGCCCAAAATAACCGGCACTATCGGAAATCCCAACGCCTTCAATACGAATCCGAACACGCCAAATAGGAACAACGTCCACATATCAAATTCAATATTGTTCAGCGCGAAGACGCCGACGGCGGTGTAAAATAAGATAATCGACGCCAGGATATACATCTTTAACCGGGTGATGCGGACAAACCCTTTGAGTGTGATCGATTGCAGGCCCAGCATCATGAAAGTGGCAACGAAAAACGAGATGAAGATGGAATAGGCGATGACCGGCTGGTCGGCGATAAAGGAAGGTGACGGCACCACATCGTGGATCAGCAATGCACCGAGCATGATCGCGGTAACAATATCGCCAGGGATGCCGAGAGCCATCATGGTGATCAATGTGCCGCCCGCAGTCGCGTTGTTAGCCGATTCCGGCGCAATAATACCGTCGCTAAAACCGGTGCCGAATTTTTCCGGCGTCTTGGATGATTTCTTCGCTTGATCGTAGGCGAGAATATTGGAAATGGAGCTGCCCGCCGCCGGCAAGATTCCAACAAATATGCCGATGATCGTGGAGCGCAGCAAATTAACCCAGCTTTTCAGCACCGCGATTGCCGCCTTGCGGTGTTCAATTTTGATTGACTGGGCATCGCCATCTGAAATCTTACTCCGCGCCATTTCAGGGTCACGCACATCATTGAGCAACTGGCTGAAGGCAAACAGGCCGATCAAGACCGGCAAGAACTGAAAGCCTTGCACAAGAGCTTCACTGCCAAAATTCAATCGCGGTAAACCGAAAATCACATCGGTGCCAATGGTGGCGACAAGCAGCCCGAGAAGTCCCGAGATCAACCCCTTCAGCAAGTTGTCCGCGGCGAGGCTTGCGGTAACCGTCAATGCAAATATGACCAGCGAAAAGAAATCCCAAGGCTGAAATTCCAGCCCGATTAGCGCAATTTGCGGAGCAACCAGTACCAGGACAATGGCGCTCAGGATTCCGCCAAAAAACGATGACCAGACGCCAAGTCCGAGAGCCAGACCTGGCTGACCATTCCTAGCCATCGGGAATCCATCGAAGGTGGTCGCGACCGAAGACGGCGTGCCCGGTATGCCGGTTAAAATGCCCGACATCAGCCCGCCTGAAAGCCCACCCACATAAACGCCCATCATGGTCGCCAGTCCGGCCACCGGTGTCATGGAAAAAGTGAAAGGCAACACCAGCACCACGGCCATGGCGAAAGTAAAGCCTGGAATAGCGCCAGCAATAAGCCCGGCGACGACGCCGACCGCCATTAAAATCACAGTGGAAATTGTGAACAATTCCACCGATGCGTTGATGATATTTTCGATAATCATCGCCAGGCGCCCTTACAAATAAGGAATGATCTCGCCCGAAGGCAGGATCACGCCCAGACCGAAAGTAAATATCGACCACATAATGCCGACGGCGGCGACGGCGATTGTTCCATGAACCACGATGTCTCGGGGGCGGTATCCTCCAAGATAGGTCAGCATGGCGAAAACGAACAAAATGCCGCCGATTAACATACCGAAATACGGCATGGTGATGAGGAATATGAAAAACAGGAAAAAACAAACAATCGGGTTTTTGTAATAGCCGATCCAGCCGCTCAATCCGCCCCGTTTTTCACGTACTGGTTCGCTCTGCAGTAAGGAGCGCACCAAATATACAAATGATAAAATAGTCAGGGGCGCCAGTATGATGCGCGGCCACAAGGCCGATGACATCTGGCCAAACGTAGCCTCTTTGATGCGGAAACTTGCGTTGATAAACAGCGCACAGATAATCAACAGGGCGATTGCAACAATGACGTCTCGATTGATGCGCATGGCTCAACCAGGCTCTAATGAATATTGGGGCAGAAAGAAATGCAGCCCAGGCCATGCGGCCCAGACTGCATATTCATACCGCTCGGAAACCGCTCCTACTTGTAACGGCCCATTTTGACTGCTTTTCCCGCAACTTCAAAATCCGCGTTGGTCGCCTTAAACCAAGTGGCGTAGTCTGCCGGTCCCTTATAGACCAGCGACGTGCCTTTGGCGGCCATGCTTTTCTTGAACTTCTCGTTCTCGGTCGCTTTTTTGAATACGCCGGCCCAATGATTGATCTTATCCATGGGTGTGCCTTTCGGCGCAACAACGCCGCGGGTTAGCGAGAAATTCATGTTAACGCCCAATTCCTTCAAGGTGGGAAGGTCGGGAAGCAAGTTGCTGCGCTTATCCGCCGCGATGGCAAAGGCTTTCAATTTACCGTCTTTGCGCTGGGTGCGCGCCGCCGCCATGTTGATGCCGCCCAAATCAATGGACTTGTTCAACAGACCGGTAATGCGCCCCGCCGTGCCGCCTTGGAACGGAACGTACTTGAAAGTCGTTCCGGTTTTGGCGCCCAAAAGTATCCATAAAAAATGACTGGTTGCGCCCATGGAAACGCCGGTCGGGATTTTACCGGGAGCCGCCTTTGCCGCCGCCAACATACCTTTGAGGTCATTGTATTTGACGTGTCCGCCAGCGCCGATGATTTCCGGCGTATCCGTCACCATGGCAACCGTATCAAAACCATCCCAGTTGAAGCTGGTGACTTCATTGATATAGCTCACAAGTATGCTCTGATGTACCGCGAACAATGTGCAGCCGTCGGCTTTGGCTTTGAAAGCTGCTTTCGCGCCCTTGGTGCCGCCCGCACCAGGCATGGTGACCACTTTCAATGCCGGTTTGACACCAGTGGCATTGATTGATTTTTCGAAGACGCCAAAAATGACCGCGGTACCGCCGCCTGGGCCCCATGGAACGATCAGTTTGGCCGTGCTGCAAGCGAAGCTTGGCGCCGCGTGAGCATCTGTTGTTGCCGCCATTGCGCCAGCAAGCGCGACGCCGCCGACCAAAGATAATACAATTGCTTTCTTCATAAAATAATTCCTCCCGGGAATCGTAAATACGAGTTAAACCTGAACATATCCGCTCAATTCGAACAGCGGCATAATGCCCGTATTATCTAGATTGGTGCGAAATTGCCAACAACTAATCGAAACCTTTCCGGTAAGGTCTGGTGTTGGGCTTATGTCATTGCAAAACTCTTGCCTCATGTCAGCGAACCATGATTCCGTCAATTTGATATTGATGATGACAGGGGCGGAGGCGGGCTTGGCCGGACGGCCTGAGGCGGAATGAGGATGCCTAAACACACTTCAAATCTAGAATTTAAAAAGCGGAGATCCCTGTCCGCAATTTCAATAGCAGCTTCTGGCCCAAGCTGTGTATAAACACTTTCTGATTATTTGCCGTCACGCGTCCGAGCGTTTCACTAACTGCGGACGATGGATTTGATTTTGCCGCGAGGTTGGTTGGACAGCCGGGCAATTTCATTATCTTGCTCCTTGATCGCCGTATGGGCCAGATCGAGAAGTTGGTCGCCAAAGGATTGGTCGAGGCTACCCATGGGCACCCGCCGGTTTGAAGTTATCGCCCCATCCTCATAGGTCACGTTGAACATAATGAATGTGGCGCCTTTGCCTTTGCTATTTTTTCGAGCCATAATTTTTCTTTCTGAAACGAGACATATCGCTTCCAGGCAGGACGCCGAAACCAATTGTAATGGAAGAAAGGCTCGCCAAAGCGAGCCTTTCTCTCACTATACCGTTTCAGCGTTAATCTACGACGCTCAAATTTTCGGCGGACGATTTACCGTTCTGCCCAGGCTGAAGATCATAAGTCACTTTCTGACCTTCATTTAGACCGGTAAGCCCCGCGCGCTCGACGGCTGAAATATGAACGAATGCGTCTTTCGAGCCATCTTCAGGCTCGATGAAACCAAAACCCTTGGCCGGGTTGAACCATTTTACAGTACCAGTAGTCATAGCTAAATCCTCTAACAGAAGTAAGTATTTGCGCATCACACCATGCGACGGCGCGGTCAATTTAACGCTCACATTGTCAGGGGATAACTAAGCTAAACGGGATACCGATTATCTAAGTAACGCAAATCGAATGCAACACGTATAGGCGATACGTAGTTTAAATTGGGGAAATGTCAATCGCTCGCATGGTTGGGCGCTCCCTTTGTTGCCACGTATAGTGAAGCCGAATGCCCCCCGAAGGTATCGCAAAGCACAAAAAAGCCGCTTCGGTGGGTCACGAATGTCTGCTGTTCGGCACCCAGGAAACTGACATTCAGAGGTTTTGCGGGAAGAACTGCTTCTGATTTTTTCTAGACAGTGGCAGGTTTCGCCTGAGCGATTGCCACGGGGCTAACTTTCCCTAGAAAAGCGTCCAATAAGAACGCCCTCGGGGAAGCACATCGGAAATTACGCCGTCCAGCCCAAACTTGCGGCCATATTGGCTGCCGATGTCGCTGGCTACACCCACCAGATGGAGGAGAACACCTATGGTACGGTAGCCCCCTGGTAGGCTGCTCGTGAAGAGGTGATCAAACCAAATATCGCCGACTTTTCCGGCATCATCGTCCATCTGACTGGAGATGGATTTCTAGTCGATTCCCCAACAGTCCAGGACGCGGTCAAATGCGCTATCACCTTGCAAGATGAATTGGCTTCCTGCGGCTTAGATTTCCGCATGGGTGTCAACGTGGGCGATATTGTCGATGACGGCGAAGACATCCACGGTGAAGGAGAGAATGTGGTAGCCGGCCTGGAAGGGTTGGCCGAACCAAGCAGCATCGTCATATCTGCTGATGTCTATAACCAGGTGAAAAACCGCGTCGATGCCGAATACAAGGATAAGGGAGCACAGAAAGTAAAAACGTCAATGACCCAGTCCAAGCTTATGTAGTGAAGGTTAAAACTGTTCCTATATCAACAGCGGCGAGCGTCGCGATGCCCGACAAGCCATCCATCGCCACCCTGCCCTTCGATAACCTTTCAGGTGATGAAGAGCAGGAGTATTTTTTTGGCGGTATCACTTAAGACATCATCACTGCTCATTCAATCATTCGACAATTCTTCGTCATCGTTTCCAGGGGCGATTCTGTACCCATAGCCTATGGTAGACGGGATTATTTTCCAATTCTTAAAATTGGTTTTCCGGTTTCCGTATTTAATATCTGAATCGAATTGGCATTCAAATACATCCAGATTTTTGCGCCGCCAAACCTGGGCGGCTTCACGAAACGAGAAGAGCCTTCAACGACCCAGATCAGCGACTTTTCCCTGGCTTTCAGGGCACGCGCCTGTTGAATATTGCTCTTGATTCTGAACCCCAAAGAACTGACGGAAAATCCGGATAGCCGATTGGGTTCGGTTTTCCATTTGTACGTTCCTCTGCACATTCTTCGACGGTCGGGCGGGCCGATTTTATAGCGGTCATGATGAATATTGAAAAAAAAGGAACGATCAAATGTCATATTCCGGAATAAGCATTGTTTGTAGAATTTGGATTCTCCGCGCTCACTAAGCCGATACCAATTTGCGCTTTTTGGGATGGATTTTCGCAATCTAGGAAAATCGTTTTTCACGAAATCGGTACCGTTAATTTTGACTCTGATGGTTTCGCTTCCGTGCGAGCTATCTATATCAAAGAAAAATCGAAAGTACTCGTTGTCGGCGTTATATCGTAGCCTCGCGGGCCAGTATAATTTGGTTTTCCCCCCGTCAAATGCGCTGCACTTGCCTTTGAGCCGGTTCAATCGCTGGCGGTATTCCGAACGGGTTTCATATTCGCCGCGGCGCGGATTTTGCGCAGCCGATTTTTTACAATCCTGCCGGGCTATATAAAAATTGGCAAGCGGTCCATCGAATAATCCTATGGAAATCGACGTCATTAACTTTTTGCCACTTGCAACATTGGATGAAAATAAAAAGGCGAACAAAAATAACAGCGGGATACTATTTTTCGACATATATAATTTTTCCATTTAGCCGGACTTCGGCCAATGTCAGATTAAACGTCTGGTAGTTCGGCGATAAGCGTAATTGCGTCGATACATCGAAATGATTGGGAAACGTTTCGACTTCGCGAATCGTATCGGGGCCTAAACGAGCGGCAAAATCTATCACTCCGCTTCCCTTGCCCATCGATCGAACTCTCGCGACATTTACCGGGTAGGACATTTGGAAATGCACGATGGTATTCGGCCAATCGATAGATATTCTCTGCGGCCTTGAGACCAGCGTAACACCTGATGTCCTAAATGAGTTCAGAGTTCTCCGTGCATTCGAAACGCGAAGATCATGGGCTTCAAGGGTTTCAAACCTCTTTCTTTCCGATTCCAATTCATTGAGAAGCCGTTTGAATTGAATTTCGAATTGCTCGAATTGAAATTCACGACCAGTCTCATTGACGCGCACGTAGGAATTTTGGCCGACCGCCGGATTTTGTACACCAAAAGCAAATACAATTATTCCAATAAAGCAAAAAATTACCCGCAATTTTGTACGCAACGCGATACCTCTCACTCTCTTGGTCTGCTCCAGATTAAATACTTCGAATGCAAAATAATAATTCAATACAGCCGAAATATTCTTTTGCTGATTGGCCTAATATTCAAGCCTCCTGCTGATAGGCCGCCAAAGTAAAATGTGAGCGCGAGGAGCGCAAGGGCCGCCAGTGTCCGCCGCAAGGCCCTGGACCTCCCGCTTTGAAAATGTCTGTTCGGATTTCTGTCCCAGATTTCCGACGTCACTGATACCACGTGGGAAAGCTTGCACTGATCCATGGCCAGCGGCCATGCATCAGTGCCGCACAAATTGCCCGGACGCGTAGGCTAAAGGCTGACCTCCAGGCGCGTCAATATTACGTCTTCTTTGGCACCGGCATGCGGATTTTCTTCGATACGGCTCCGCCATAATTTCCGAACTGGCCGGCGATGAAACTGCGATTACGGTTGGGGGCGCCGCAGACAACGATGTGCAACTCATCTGGGTCGTGCAACACCGGAACCAGGCGTTCGGGATCGCCGCTCAAGGCGAAGCGCTCTGACAAGGCACCTTTCTTAACCGATGCGGCGAGATTGTATCCTTCACTGATGCGCGCAAGCTGCTCGTCGAACTGCTTCGCCGGTATCAGCGCGTGATCATAAATCCATTGTTTCACATCGGCCTTGGAATAGCCCTCCTTAGCTAGAATTCCCGACACCAGCGGTGTTAGGCCAAGCACAGGGGCAACGCGCCCGCCAAAGCGCTCCATGGCTACGAGCAGGCTGCCGCCAAGCTCGCGAGCAACCTCGCGGGCGATAACGCGGAGGTGGTTCTCGGCTGGATCCTGGGTCAGGAAGCTATGGGTGATGGAATCCACGCCCATGATAGTGACCACGTTCGCACCGCCCGCAAATCCGCGATCAACGCTCAAGGGCGACCAGGGACTTTCCGCCTCGGCTTCGGCCAGCACGGGGTAGTAGTTGCGACCGAAGGTGGCCATATCCGCCTCGCCGATCCGGTACCCGGCGATATTGACCATGAGTAGACGGAGGAAACGGCTGACGGTGATGTTGGCCCGCGCTTCGGGCCTGAGCACCCCCTGCCCGGAATTGAAGCCGAGCTGTTTGCCGATTGGGCCGTTGAGGATGATGAGCGGCGTGATCCCGGCGGTGCTGCCGACATTTTCAATGCCGAACCCGGGATCGACCGCCGCCTCGGCAATGGCAAGTAACACCGGCATGAATTGGGGACGGCAGCCGGCCATGGCCCCGTTTACCGCCACCTTCCAGACCGTCGCGGGCAAGCGTGTCGGCGGCAAGAGGCCGATCACTTCTCCTCCGGATCGGTCGGTACATGCGAGAAATGCATCGACGGTTTCGAGCGTGGGCGGAACGATCGGCAACCCGTCGGACCAGATATGCTCCTGGAAATGCTCGTTTACTTCTTCAAGATTTCCTTGGAAGACAATTGCCCTTGGACCGACTGTCGCCGCCTTGGCGGACACCGCTTCAACCTTTGGGGAGTGGGTCAGCAGGGATACCAGTTCATCCACCAGGGGCAGCGACGTCTCAAAGATCTCGTCGCGCGTTTGGGCGCCAATGTTTGGCAGCGGGTATTCCACAAGCCGCATCGCGGAAAGACCGCCGGCACGCGCAACCAGGTCAGCAGATTTTTTGAACCCCTCGCACACGACGGCGACCGCCGGCACACCGGCTTCTTCGAGCCAGATTGTCGCCCGCGACACGGCGGGCGCGCAGGTGCCTCAACAGCCAGCAGCGATGATAGCTCCGTCTATGCCATGCTGGCGGGCCAGGTCCGCAATACTTGCGTCCGGATGGTCGCCCCAGCTAAGACCCTGCCCAGGCTCCATCTCGACGAACTCCAGATCGGAATAAAGCGCGCCAAGATGCTGGGCAATTGCGCGCAGCGCAGTATCTCCGTTGGCGAATACCGTCCAGACCAGACCGATCTTCTTGCCAGCCAGGCTATCGAGCGGCTCTGCGCAAACGGTTTCGTTTTTGCTGATCGAAGCATCGCTGGCGTCTCCGATTGGGCTCACGACTTCGTAGTTCGATATCATCCTGTTGTCCTCATTGGTGCGCATCTATTGGCGGCTATTC
The DNA here is from genome assembly GCA_018674495.1 of Rhodospirillaceae bacterium. Lineage (GTDB taxonomy): Bacteria > Pseudomonadota > Alphaproteobacteria > Rhodospirillales > UBA2165. The sequence continues at coordinate 14,917 of JABHAA010000097.1, forward strand.
TATGGAATGCCAGTCCATTTGCAATTTTTTCCGTGCCTACTATATATACCTTCTGCTCTGGATCATTCGTGAATAGGATGCACCGAAAACCACCCGCAAGCTGGGCGGTGATAGGCGCTGTTTGGTGGTCGCGATATCGCTCTAAATAGCGAAAAATAACCGGTATGTTCCGTAAAGAACCGTTAGGAATAGTAATGAAACGGTATGGTCGATTTTTCCGAATTATGTCGCGCGAAGTTTTTAAATCATACCCGTATAACGGCAAGCATCCCATCTTCCGCCAAATTAGGCCCATGAGCCTTGCGGCAGGCACTGGGCACTATTAGATTCCGAAACAAGACTTAAAAGGGGGGTATTTTGGAATTCGGTATACAATTTTTTCCCGATGTCGGGCCCGACCTAATACCGGCGGACCAGTATTGGAGCGAAGCGCTTGATCTGACCGAACTCTGCGAGGGGCTCGGTTTTACCCATACACGTACGGTGGAACATTACTTCCATCACTATGGCGGCTACAGCGCCAATCCATTGTTGTTCCTCGCCTCTGCGGCCCAGCGGACCAAAACCATGCGTCTGGTTACCGGCGCCATCCTGCCGATTTTCAACAACCCTTTGAAGATTGCCGCCGAGATCGGCGAGGTCGATGCCCTTTCCGGCGGGCGCCTGGAAGTAGGCTTTGCGCGTGCCTTTTTGCCGCACGAATTCCGCGTCTTCGGGCGCAGCCTCGACGAAAGCCGGGCGCGCTTCAACGAAGGAATGGAACAGGTGCGCCGGTTATTGGAAGAAGAAAATGTGAGCAGCGATGGTGAATTCCACAGCTTCCAAAACGTCACTTCCCTGCCCCGCCCAACGCAGAAACCGAGGCCGCCCTTTTGGGTAGCGACCTCGTCCAGCCTGGAAACCTTCGTTGCCGCCGGCCAGGGCGGGCACGGTGTCATGACAATCCCGCGCAAGCCGGAACTAACCCGGGAATGGCTCACCACCTACCGGCAGAACTGGAAGGACGCCGGCCACGTAGGCAATGGCCGAGTCATGTACGCGACCCACATGTACTGCGCGCCTACCACAGAACAAGCGCGCAACGAGGCCGGACCGCACCTGGAACAATATTTCAAGGCCCTCGGCGAAGCCACAAAAGATTGGATGGAGGTCACTTCCAAGGATTATCCCAACCATCCGGCCATGGTGACCGAGGCAACGACGCGCTCGATCAAGGAAATGATGGAAGGCAATGCCATCTGGGTCGGCTCGCCCGAGCACATCATCGAATGTATCGAGACCTATCAGGCTGGTGTCGGTGCCATAGACAGCGCATCGATCCAGGCCAATTTCCACACACTGAGCCTGGATCAGGCGTCGGCTTCATTGCGCTTATTCGCGGAGCATGTCATGCCGCGTTTCATATAAATTTGCTTTAGCCGGAAATTTCGCCGGTCAGGCGCCAGTTCAATTGCTGGGATTTGGATTTTCTGCCGAGCTTGATCTTGTCTTTCCTGGCTTTTTTGCGCAAGGCCGCCTCCAACTCCCGGAGCAGGTCAGCCGACAAATCTTCGTTGCCGAGCACGATCCGGACCGGGCCGTTCGGCTTGGGCTTTGCCGCAGCTTCCTTCTTTCGGGAATTGGACTTCGCGCCTCCGAATATGTCGTGCCAGCCGGCCCGGTATTCGGCGGTCCGGACGGACGAGAAATGGCTGGTCGAGAGCGCCGAGGCGGACTTGTTTTGGCTACTACTACTGCTGGCGCCACTATCGCTGCTGGACAATGTGGAACTATCGCCTGCCGGCTTGGCGGCATCGGTCTTGGCATCGGTCTTTGATTTGGTTTTGGTGGAGGCTTTCTCTTCGCTCATGCAGGCATTTCCTTGGATGGAATTAGATTAGGAGTTTTTCTTGGGTGAATTCGGTCAGGCTATAGCCCATATTTTTGGGAATGGAAAATACCGTTCCGCCATCTTCCGCCGGCGTGATCCTTGGGGTCAGTGGCACAATCTCGGTGGCCGCCGCATTTTCCATTGCCGCAGCCACGGTATCGCCGCTTTCCATCAGCCGGGTCAGGTTGCTGCGGGTCACAAACACCACGTCCCAAACGCCGGCGTCCGCATCGTTCATGACCTGGGCTGGCGTCGTCCAGGTGGAGGCCACCGATTCGCCCATATCGTGGGACGCGGCTTGGTTCTCCGGCGCGGCGATAAGATAGAACATGGTGTCATAACGCCGGGGACGCCCGGCCGGCGTGATCCAATGGCCGAACGGGATCAGATTTTCGCAGGCCAATTTCAAGTTCTCGGCCGCCGCCATCTCCCAGATGCTCGTCTCGCCTTCGTTCAATTTGTCCCGGTAGCGGTCTTGCAGGCCCCTGGCCCGCTCACCCGACACCAGATCCGGCGCATCGCCGTCATGGGCCAGCAAAACGCCAGACTCTTCAAAGGTTTCGCGGATAGCGCAGACCCGCATGGCGCGCTCGTCGGCGCCCAGACTGTCGCCGCCAGTGCACAGTCGGATGCGGCTTTCATCGCCGTCGGCCACGTCCAGGCGGCCGCCCGGAAACACCAGCGCGCCGGCGGCAAAACCCATTTTCTGATGGCGCTTGATCATAAAGACCTCTGGGCCCGCTTCGGTGTCGCGAAGCATCAGAACGGTGGCCGCCAGGAACATAGTTTCGGACATGGATTCGGACGTGGATTCCGACATGGATTTACCTATGATAATTCTGTCATTATGGATAGCTGGTAAATCGCACCATCACAATCAAATCGGATTTAGACATGCTATTTGCTGTAAAACTGTTTGACCGAGACGATCCCGGCGGCGCGCTACGCGATGCCAACCGGGACGAACATCTGGCTTACCTAGACAGCTTCGAGGACCGCACTTTGTTCGCCGGGCCGATCCTGACCGAGGATCGCACCAAGGAGCTGGGCAGCCACCGGCTGATCGATTTGAAGGACCGGGCCCAGGCCGAAGCCCATGTGGCGGACGAGCCGTACGTGACCGGCGGGCTGCAATACGGCGCCGAAATTCACCCCTGGTCGGCCAGCGTCCCCTATAGCTGGCGCGACTGCCCGCGCGGCGAAGGCAACGCCCAGTTCCTGATCCACGCCATCGACAAGCCCGGCAGCGATCAATTGCGCGACGATCTACGCGCCGCGCACGAGGCTTATCAGGCCAGCGTCGAACACCTTTATATGACGCGGGGGCCCCTGCTCAGCGAAGATGGCGGCCACCAGATCGGCAGCCTGATGATCATCGACGTGCCCGATCTGGCCGCTGCCAAGGCGTTTTGGGAAGGCGAGCCGTTCAATATCGGCGGTCTGTTCGAGCGGGTCGAGTTTTACGGCTGGCGCTTCGGCCGCGTCTTCGACCGCTTCAAGCCGGTGACTTAGGCCGCCAGGATTGCGATACTGACCACCACCAGAAACCAAAGCACGATCAGCCGAAACAGGCGCACCGGCAGCACAGTGAACAGGCGCGCGCCCAGCCAGACGGCGGCAAAGGATGGGATCGCGAGAACGCCGATATTAATATACACGGTCGCCGTGACGACACCGGCGATGATCAGTGATACCAGCACGGCCATGCCGGTGAACCCCATGACGATGATAATATTGGCCCGCTGGATGCGCGCGGCGTCGGGAATAGCCAGGAAATAAAGCACTGCCGCGGGCCCGCCAACCGACGAGATACCATTGATGAAGCCGGATAGGGCGCCGGATATCATACTGGGCACAGCCCCGCGCGGGCCGCGGTAAGTCCAGCCGCGGATGGTGATCAGCGCCATCGCCATAACAAGAATGGCGATGATTTTCTTGACCAAATCTGGATCAAGACTGACCAGCAATGCCGCCCCGAACGGCACCAAAAGGATCGCCGCCGCCAGCATCGGCAGCACATCGCGCCAATTGACCAGGGGCACCGAAGACGCCGTCAATTGGACGGTGGCCAACAGGCCAAGCCCGGCGGTGGTCGCCACCGCGTCCACCGGGCCCCAGAGGATGGCGAACAACGGCGCCATCACCAGGCCCGATCCAAAGCCGGTGTAGCCGCGCACAAAACCGCCGGCGAGAACAATCAGGAGGGCAAGCAGATTGCTCAGTTGGAAGATGGGATCAAGGGTCATGGAATTTCGGCTCGTATACAAACGGGTGGCAGGCCGCCTCTGCAATCCCTATATTATGTTTCCGTATTAAAGGCGCGGCAAAGGAAGTCAACATGGCCAATACCGGTTCCGCGGCGAGCAGCAATCGCCGTGTATTCAAACGAAAATCCGTTCTGCAGGCAGCGGCGCTGTTGGATGGATCTTCGTCGAAGCCATGTTCGGTCATTGATATCTCGGTTGGCGGCGCACAGATCGAGTTGGAGCCGGGTACCGAAAACGGCCGGACAGTCACCCTGTCCATCGAAAAATTCGGCGAATTTGAAGCGCAGGTCGCTTGGGCGCGCAAGGACCGTTGCGGCATCAAATTTACCGGCGACCCAGAAGTGATCGCCACAACGCTGATGGCCCTGGCCACTTACGGTTAAGTCAGAACTGATAGCGGCGAAGGCCGCCATCGACCGGGATCACGGTGCCGGTAATGTAGCGGGCCAGCGGCGATACCAGATAACAGACCAGCCCCGCGATATCGTCCGGCTGGCCGTATTCGCCCACCGGAATTTCATTTTCCGACTGCCATTTTCTGTATTCCGGCGTGTAGTTGCGCAAAATCTGCTCGGAAATAATGCGCCCCGGTGGAATGCAGTTGACGGTGATGCCGTGCTTGCCAACTTCGCGCGACATGCCCTTGGACCAAGAATGCATGGCCGCCTTGGCGCAGAAGGCGCCGTTGATGCCGTCCGGCTCCGACTTGCCGGTGAAATTGATAATCCGCCCCCAGGCACGATCAATCATCTGATCCAGCAGCGCCCGCGCCAATTGCCGCTGGCGGGTGAAGTTGAGGGTCATCGCCTCTTCCCACTGTTCCTCGGTGGTATCCAGATCGAACGAGCGGCTGCCGCCGGCATTGTTGATCAGAATATCGACGGAACCTAGCTCTTCGAGGGCCGCATCAGCGACCGCTTGCGACGCGCCATCGGCTAGAAGATCGGCCTCAATCACCACCGGGTCCGGGCCGCCGGCATCCGCAATTTCGCCCGCCACTTCGCCCAGTTGTTCGACCCGGCGCGCCGCGATGGCGACGCGGACGCCCTCGCCACCGAGAGCAACCGCGATACCGCGCCCGATGCCGCTCGAAGCGCCGGTCACCAATGCAGTTTTGCCGCTGATATTCAGATCCATAACTGTACCTCCATTGGCCGCATGGAATAGGAACAGGGGCCTGTTGTAAACGACCAAGCCGGCGACTATCGTCAGCGCAGCATCACTACCAATCAGCGGAGGAACGCCATGGCCGGCGCCATGCAACCGGTTGGCCGAGAAATTCTAGAATATCTACGCAGCACCTCGTTGCGCGAGATCGAACCCCTGCGTGGCCTCCGCGCGGCCACCGACGCGATCCCCGAATCGGGCTGGGAAGCGGCGCCGGAACAGGCCCAGTTTTTGGCACTTTTGGTACAGATTACGGGCGCCCGCCGAGTTCTGGAAGTGGGTACGTTTACCGGCTATTCGACCTTGGCCATGGCCGCGGCGCTCCCCGAAGGCGGTGCGCTGGTGACCTGCGATATGGTCGAAGACTATGTAAATGTGGGCGTGCCCTTTTGGCGTCTGGCCGGTGTCGACGGGCTAATAGAGGTGCGCTACGGCGCCGCCCTGGATACATTGGCCAAAATGATCGATGACGGCGAAAAATTTGACATGGCCTTTATCGATGCCAACAAAAAGGATTACGACACCTACTACGAACAGGTGCTGCAACTCTTGCCGCCCGGCGGGTTGATCGCCTTCGACAATGTGTTTTGGGACGGCAAGGTGCTGAACGAAAGCCGCACCGAGAAATCCACGGTGGCGCTCCGCGCCCTCAACCAGAAACTGCATGGCGACGACCGGGTCAGCATCTCGATGTTGCCGCTCAACGACGGCATGACAATTTGCTGGAAACGCCCTTAAGGTCCAGTGCCGAATATGCGGTGATAGACTTTGGTGCCGGCCTTGATTCCGAGGCGCGATGCGGTGCCGCCGTTGACTTCAAGGACGGCGCGCGCCCGCCCCTTGGAGGCGATGATCGCTTCGGAGTGGGGGATGGTGCGCTCGGCAACATTTATGACGCGGCCATCGGTGCCAATGAAAATCATGTCGAGGGGGATCAGCGTATTGCGCATCCACATGGTTATGCGTTGCGCAAATCGGTAATCGAACAGCATGCCGGCGTCGGCCGCCATGGTTTCCCGAAACATCAGGCCGCGCGACTGCTGGGCGTCGGAAATAGCCAGTTCCACATCGAAAATTTTTCTGCCTTCGTTGGTATCGATGGCCAATTGGCTTTTTGGGAAGTTGACGGCATTTTGGCCGCGCGCGGACCCTGGCAAAAACAAGGCTGCCAGAAAGCCGGTTAGCAGAGCGCGGCGGTTTATGGGATTTTTCATGCTTCCATTATGGAAAAACGCCCGCCGAATACCAGAAAATTCGAAACCGGCCCTCGCTTGTTTTGGCAAAAGGAATCATTTACCAACTCAAATCACTGATTGGACGCGCGAAAGGACTTGGCAATTGGCTGATACCATTAAAATATTCATTGGATACGATCCGCACGAAGCGGCGGCCTATAACGTCCTTTGCCATTCCATTAATGCCCGCGCCAGTCAGCCCGTATCGATCACGCCCCTGTCGCTGGATCAGCTAGGTCCCTTGATGTGGCGGGAAAGGCACGATCTGCAATCCACCGATTTTTCCTTTTCCAGGTTTCTGACCCCCTATCTGTGCGATTTCGAAGGCTGGGCCCTGTTTATGGATTGCGACATGCTGGTCCTCGACGATATGGCCAATCTGTGGAAGCTGCGCGACGAGAAATTTGCAGTGCAATGCGTCAAACACGACCACAAGCCGCCGGAAGAAACCAAGTTCCTCGATCAGCCGCAGACCACTTACGAGAAAAAAAACTGGTCCAGCGTCATGCTGTTCAACGCCGCCAAATGCGCCGCGCTGACGCCGGACTATGTCAACTCGGCCACGGGGTTGGAGTTGCACCGGTTCCACTGGCTTGGCGATGATGAATTGATTGGCGAGTTACCGCACCGTTGGAACCATCTGGTCGATTATGATCCAAAGGCGCCGCCAGAGGAATTGTCGAACCTGCATTTCACCACCGGCGGACCATATTTCGAAGACTATAAAAATTGCGGCTACGCGGATATTTGGCGGGCCGAGCGGGAACGCATGCTCTTCGCGGGCGCAAACCTGCCCTAGCTGCCAGCCCTAATGATAAAGTTTGCTATTGCCGCCACCAGCGGGCGCGGTCATAGTTGAATTTGCACTGGGGGGAGCCTTAACGGGCTGAGAGGTTTCAATTGGGAAACGACCCCTCGAACCTGATCCGGTTAGAACCGGCGTAGGGACCAGTGGGGATGCCAGAAATAAAACCCTCACCACCGATTGAAGTCCAGGTCAGCGCCGCCGAAGTTTCGTTCGGCGGCTGGAAACTGTTCGAACGGCTGGCGCTTACTCTGCCGGCCGGCCAATGGACCAGCCTGTTAGGCACCAGTGGTGTCGGCAAATCCACATTGCTACGCCTGATCGCCGGGCTGGAGCCGGGCCGCTCCGAGGTGCATCTGCAATGCACCGATGGCAAGCCGCTTGCCGGGCGCGCGGCCTACATGGCGCAGCAGGATTTGTTGCTGCCGTGGCTGCCGATCATCGACAACGTCATGCTCGGCGCCCGGCTTCGCGGCGATGCAACAGGCGACACACGATCGCGGGCCTTGGCGCTGTTGGCGGCGGTTGGGCTGGAAGCCAACACCGGCGACATTCCGGCGATGCTGTCCGGCGGCATGCGCCAGCGCGCCGCCCTTGCCAGAACCTTGTTGGAGGACCGGCCCGTGGTGCTGATGGACGAGCCTTTTTCGGCCCTCGATTCCATCACCCGGATCAAATTGCAGGAGCTTAGCGCCCGGTTGCTCGCCGGAAAAACAATTCTGCTGGTCACCCACGATCCGATGGAAGCGCTGCGCCTCAGCCACCAAATTTATGTCCTGGCCGGGCGTCCTGCCCGGCTGGAAAACCCCATGCAACTGGATGGCATCCCGGTGCGCGATCTGCATGATCCGTCGGTCCTGCAAGGCCAGGCCGATCTATTGCAACGCCTGTCCGATGCCGAGGCGGCGCTGCCATGATTATTCTTCGCCCGCTCATCATATTCGCCGGTTTGCTATTTGTCTGGCAGGTGATTGTCTGGTTGTCGGGCGCGCCGCCATTCATCCTGCCCTCGCCGCTCCGCGTCGGCGGCGCCCTCGCCGGTCAATTCGATATCATCCTGCCCCATGCCGGCGTAACCTTGGCCGAAATTTTGATGGGTCTTATCCTCGGCACCATTCTGGGTTCGGTCAGCGCGCTGACCATGGCCTATTTCGCGCCGGCGCGCCGCTGGCTGTTTCCGGTGCTGGTAATATCCCAAGCGATCCCGGTGTTCGCCCTGGCACCGATCCTGGTTTTGTGGCTGGGCTATGGCATTATCTCCAAAGTGGTGATGGCGACGTTGATCATCTATTTCCCAGTGACCGCCGCTTTTTTCGACGGCCTCCGGCGTACCGAGCCGGGCTATCTGGACCTGGCCCGGACCATGAATGCATCGCGCTGGGCAATGTTACGCCAAATCCGTCTGCCCGCCGCCTTGCCGGCTTTTGCATCCGGGCTGCGCGTCGCCACCGCCGTCGCGCCCATCGGCGCCATCGTCGGCGAATGGGTCGGCTCCAGCCAAGGACTTGGCTTTTTAATGCTGCACGCCAATGGCCGTATGCAGATTGATGTGATGTTCGCGTCTCTGTTCATTTTGGCGATCATCGCCGTCACCATTTATTTCATCGTCGATGCCGGTTTACGCCGCCTATTGATCTGGCAACCGGAATCCCATCCCAGCAACGACTAACCAACCGGAGAAAATTAAATGAAACTTCCCAAACATCTCGCCGCCGCGTTGTTCGCAGCTGCGTTCCTTATCAGTGCCGGCCCGGCATCGGCGGCGGAGAAACTGACTGTGCTTCTGGATTGGTTCGTTAATCCCGATCACGCGCCGCTGATCATCGCCAAGGAAAAAGGCTTTTTCAAAAACCACGGCCTCGACGTCGAACTGGTGGCGCCCGCCGATCCCAATTTGCCGCCCAAGCTGGTCGCCGCCGGCAAGGCCGATCTAGCGGTTTCCTATCAACCGCAATTGCATGTCCAGGTGGCCGAAGGCCTACCGCTGGTACGCATCGGCACTCTGGTTTCGACACCGCTTAACTCGTTGGTGGTTCTGGCGTCCGGTCCGATCAAGTCCATCGCCGATCTGAAAGGCAAAAAAGTTGGCTTCTCGGTGGGCGGGTTTGAGGACGCGTTGTTGTCGGCGATGTTGTCGCGGCACGGCCTGACCTTGAAGGATATCACCCTGATCAATGTCAATTTTTCGCTTTCGCCGGCCCTCATCACGGGCAAGGTGGACGCGGTGATCGGCGCCTTTCGCAATTTCGAGCTGAACCAAATGGATATCGTCAAACGGCCTGGGCGCGCCTTCTTTCCCGAAGAAGAGGGCGTTCCCTCTTATGACGAGCTGATCATTGTCGCCAACAAGGCCAAACTTGGCGATAAGCGCTATGGCGCGTTCTTGCGCGCCCTCGAAGACAGTGTCCAGTTCCTGGTTAATCATCCAGATGAAAGCTGGAAATTTTTTATCGGCGCACACAAAAAATTGAATGACGAATTGAACAAACGCGCCTGGCGCGACACCTTGCCCCGATTCGCACTTCGCCCCGCCGCCTTGGATAAGGGGCGGTATCGCCGATTTGCCGCTTTCTTAAAAAAACAAGGGCTGATTAAGGTTATCCTGCCGGTCGGAGACTACGCCGCCGAACTGCCTTGATGAACTTTCAAAAGCCCGCTAGGTATTTCTCCAGTGTCCGAGGGGCAAATTCGGACCGCATAGGCGGTGCGTAGAATGAGTTGGGCGGCATGCTAAGACACGTCAGTTTGGGAGTGGTTTTGTTTATATTATGGCTGGCCCTGTCCGGCCATTTCCACGAGTTGATTCTCATTGAGCTTGGGGTGGTTTCCTCCATATTCGTGGTCTGGATCGCGCACCGGATGAACTTGGCGGATGACGAAGGCCATCCCATCCAAATGACATTGGGCGCCTTGAGTTTTTTGCCTTGGCTGGCCTGGGAAATTATCAAGGCAAATATTGATGTAGCGCGCATCATCCTAAGTCCCAGCCTGCCCATCAGCCCTGTTCTGTTCAAGGTGAAGGCAAGCCAGGTAACCGAGGTCGGTATGGTGGCCTACGCCAATTCCATCACCCTGACGCCGGGAACTGTCACTGTCGATGTCGATGACGCCAGCTCCGAATTTACTATCCACGCAATCACCGCCGAGGCCGCGAACGAACTGGAAACCGGCCGCATGGACCGGCGCGCGGTGCGTATGGAAGGCGTTTCCGGGCGCCCAACCAAGGGCGCAGATTGATGTTTATCGCCGCTGGAGCCGCCGTAATCATCGCCATGGCCATCGCCATCGTCCGCCTCATACTGGGGCCGACAGTTTACGACCGCATCCTGGCGGTCAATGTATTCGGCTCGAAAGCCCTGTTGCTGATCGCCGTCCTCGGCTTCCTGACCGACCGGCCGGAATTCATGGATATCGCGCTGGTCTATGCGCTAATCAGCTTTGTCGCCACCATCGCTCTGATGAAATTTTTCAAATTCGCGCACCTGGGCCAACCCCATTCCGGTGACAATTTGGGGGACCTATGAGCCTGATCGCCGATATCTTCAGTTGGATATTTATTCTGCTCGGCTCGGCCTTCGTTCTGATCGGCGCCATCGGGCTGATCCGTTTTCCCGACGTTTACAGCCGCATGCATGCCGCCGGCATCACCGATACCCTCGGCATCGGCTTGATGTTTTTGGGTATGATCGTGCAGTCCGGCCTGACGCTGGTATCGTTGAAACTTGTCCTCATCATCATGTTCATGTTTTTCGCCAGCCCCACCGCCACCCATGCCCTGGCACAGGCAGCACTGGGATCGGGCTTGAAGCCGCAACTGGCCGAAGATCGGACCGCCAAGCCCAAAGACGAAGAAGGAGACGAGCCATAGAAAGCATCCTCGATGTCGCGCTCCTGCTTCTGATGGTGGCGGTTGCCTTCGCCATTGCCCGGCTGCGCAATCTATTCACAATTGTCATGCTGATGGGCGTCTTCAGCCTGTTGTCGGCTGTCCTCTATGTCCTGCTGTCGGCGGTCGATGTGGCCTTTACCGAGGCCGCAGTCGGCGCCGGCGTCTCCACGTTGCTGGTCCTCGGCACCATTGCGCTAACCTCGGAGCGAGGCGATTACACGCCGGAAAAATTCAAGGTGATGCCGCTTCTGATCGTTGCGGCCACTGGCGTGGTGCTGATTTACGGCACCCTCGACATGCCCCTTTATGGTGATCCGGACGCACCGGCCAACAAACATGTAGTGCCCCGCTATATCGAACAATCCGGCGCCGAAATCGGCGTTCCAAATATCGTCACGTCGGTTTTGGCCAGCTACCGGGGCTTCGATACGTTGGGCGAGGTGGTGGTAATTTTCACCGCTGCCATAGGCGTTCTCGTTCTTCTGGGACGAGGCCATAATCGGTGGCGGCCCGGTATGCGCGCCGGGGTTGGCGCGAAGCGCGAGGAGGAAGAAGTTTGAATTCCCATTCCATCCTTCGCGTCGTCGCCAAGTTTATGATCCCGTTCATATTCCTCTATGCCCTCTATGTGCAGTTTCATGGTGATTTCGGGCCCGGGGGCGGCTTTCAAGCGGGCGTGATATTCGCCGTCGGATTCATCCTGTATGCGCTGATCTACGGCATCGACGAAGCGCGGCGCGTATTGCCAGCAGGGCTAACCCGGACACTGCTGTCGCTAGGCGTTCTATTGTATGCCGGCGTTGGCGGCCTCGGTATTTATCTCGGCGGCAATTTTCTGAACTATTCGGTGTTGTCCAGCCATCCTGTCTCCGGCCAGCATCTCGGCATATTCCTGATCGAGTTCGGCGTCGGCACAACCGTTGCGGCGACCATGATCACCATCTTTTTCATCTTCGCCGGCCAGGACCGCTAAGCATGGCATTTCCCGGCCTTATCAATTATTGGATCGTCGTCATATTGATGATGACCGGGTTCTATATCGTCATATCCCAAGGCAATCTGATCAAAAAAATTGTCGGGCTGAATGTCTTTCAGGTATCGGTTTTCGTCTTCTATATATCCATGTCCAAGGTTTTCGGCGGCGCGGCGCCCATCCTGGACGACAGCATCGAGACCTATTCCAACCCCCTGCCTCACGTATTGATCCTAACCGCCATCGTCGTCGGGGTCGCCACCACCGCCCTCGGCATGGCCCTGGTGGTGCGCATACGTGATGCCTACGGCACAATCGAGGAGGATGAAATCCAGCGCCTCGAGGCCGAGGAGAGCGAGCCATGATCGCCGAACATTTCCCGGTTTTGGTGGTGATATTACCGTTGGTCACGGCGCCGATCTGCGTAATGCTGCGCCATGGCGGGCGGGCCTGGTTGCTGGCCACCATCGTCACCTGGGCCTCGTTCGCCCTTGCCATCGCTCTGCTGCGGCAAGTGATGGATACGGGAGCCATATCCTATCTGCTCGGCGATTGGGCGGCGCCTTGGGGGATCGAATACCGCATCGATCAGCTATCGGCGTTCATTATCCTGATAGTTACGGCTATCGGCTCGGTGATGATGGTTTTTGCACCGAAAAGCGTCACCGCGGAAATTCCCGGTGATCGGGTCTATCTGTTCTACACCATGTATCTGCTGACTTTTGCCGGCCTGCTGGGCATGGCGGCGACCGGCGATGCGTTCAATCTGTTTGTGTTCCTGGAAATATCGTCGCTATCCACCTATGTATTGATCAGCCTCGGTAAGGAACGCCGGGCACTGACGGCGGCGTACCGCTATCTGGTCTTGGGCACCCTTGGCGCCACCTTCTACATCATCGGCGTTGGCATGATGTATCAAATGACCGGAACGCTGAATATGGCCGATCTGGCGGTGCGGCTGCCAGCCGTTGCCGAGACCAAAACCATCCTCGTCGCCGTCGGCTTCCTGACAGTCGGCATCGGGCTGAAAATGGGCTTGTTTCCACTGCATCTGTGGCTGCCCAATGCCTATACCTATGCGCCTTCGGTGGTCACCGCGTTTCTGGCGGCGACGGCAACCAAAGTCGCTGTCTATGTGCTCCTTCGCATCTACTACACATTTTTCGGCGCCGGAATTTTCGAGGGCCTTCCGGTCAGTAATCTGTTGTTGGCGCTCGGCATCATCGCCGCCTTAGGCATGTCGGCGGTGGCCATCTTCCAGGACAACGCCAAGCGCCTACTAGCCTATTCCAGCGTCGCCCAGTTGGGCTATATCGTCATTGGCATCTCTTTGGTGACCGCAACCGGCGCCATGGCCAGCATCCTGCATCTGTTTAATCATGCGCTGATCAAGGGATCGCTGTTCCTGGTTCTGGCTTGTGTTTTCTACCGTATCGGTTCTACCAAGGTCGATGATATGGCCGGGCTCGGCAAATCCATGCCATTTACCATGGCGGCCTTTGTGCTCGCCGGCTTCTCGTTGATCGGTATCCCGCTGACCACAGGCTTCATCTCCAAGTGGTTCCTGATCAACGCTGCCTTGGAAAAAGGCTGGTGGATCGTCGCCGTGGTTGTCGTGGCCGCCACTTTAATGGCGGTAATTTATTTCTGGAAGGTGATCGAGGCGGTCTATTTCCGACCGCGCCCAGACGGCGCATTGGTGGTCACCGAGGTGCCGGCCTTGATGCTGGTTCCGCTTTGGGTGCTGGCGGGCGCCAATATTTATTTTGGTACCAATACGAACCTCAGCGTCGGCACCGCACGCCGGGCGGCAGAGATTTTGCTAGGAGGTGGCGGTTAATGGAATCGCTTCTGCCCTGGACCATCGTCATCCCGCTGATCGGCGCCGGCCTGATCATTTTGGCGAGACACCGGCCTAACCTTAGAGAAACGGTAACACTGCTGACCGCAGCGGCCCTGTTCTTGAGCGTGGTTAGTCTGACACCCGCCGTTCTTGATGGCGGGCGGCCAAGCCTGGTGATCTGGGGTATCCTGCCGGGCCTGGATTTGATGTTGAGGGTGGAACCGCTCGGCATGTTGTTCGGTCTCGTGGCCTCCGGGCTTTGGATCGTCAATTCGCTATATTCCATTGGCTACATGCGCGGCAACAAAGAGCAAAGCCAAACCCGGTTCTACTTTTTCTTTGCCGTTTCCCTGGCCGCCGCCATCGGCGTCGCCTTTGCCGGCAACATGCTGACCCTGTTTATGTTCTACGAAATTTTGACAATCTGCACTTATCCGCTGGTGACACATTCCGGCACCGCTGAAGCGGTCAAATCGGGGCGCACCTATTTGGGCATCCTGATCTCCACATCTATCGGGCTTCTGATGGTGGGGATCATCTGGACCTGGAACGCCGCCGGCACTTTGGATTTCACGCCGGGCGGCATCCTCAAGGGCAAAGTTTCAGACGGCCTCATCGGCGTCCTGTTGTTCCTCTATATGTATGGTATCGGCAAGGCGGCGCTGATGCCAATCCATCGCTGGCTGCCCGCCGCCATGGTGGCGCCAACGCCGGTCAGCGCCCTTTTGCATGCCGTCGCGGTGGTCAAGGCCGGCGTCTTCACGGTGTTGAAAGTTATCATCTATATCTTCGGTATCGAATTGGTGAACGGAACCGCCGCATCCCTGTTGCTGGCCGGCATTGCGGCGGCGACATTGCTGTTCGCATCCGTTATCGCCATGCAAAAAGACAACTTGAAGGCGCGGCTCGCATATTCCACGGTCAGTCAACTTTCCTACATTATTTTGGGCGCCGCTATCGCTACCGGGGCAAGCGTGATCGGCGGCGGCATGCACATTGCCATGCATGCATTCGGAAAAATCACCCTGTTTTTCTGCGCCGGCGCCATCTACACGGCCCACCATCTAACCTTGGTGAGCGAGTTGAATGGTATCGGCCGCAAAATGCCGGTGACCATGATCGCCTTTGTGGTGGGCGCCCTCAGTATCATCGGCTTGCCACCCATGGGCGGCTCGCTAAGCAAATGGCACCTGATGCTGGGCGCGGCTGAGGGCGAGCAGTTCATCTTTATCGCCGTTTGGATGCTGTCTTCGATCCTCAGCGTCGCCTATCTGATGCCGATCGTGGTGCGCGCCTTTTTCCGGCCGCTTCCCACGCCACAATCAGTCGGCGTGGCGGCGACGGGCGGCGAAGGCGGCATCGAGGAAGCGCCTTTGTTCTGCCTGATCGCCATCGTTATCTCAGCGGCGGGCACCTTCGCGCTGTTTTTTGCCGCTGGCGATATCGGCCAGTTGCTGGCACCCCTGGCCAAACCATAATAGGAAAAAAGTGACGTGAGCGAAATCCAGGATAATCAGACCGCCAACGAAGAGAGCCCAGCGAAGCGCTATTGGCTCGATGATATCCGCAACGTCCACAAGCTGTTCTGGGCGCTGGTCGCGGTTTGTGCGTTGCTCTTTGTATCCGACGCTTTTTATGAAAAACACGTGATTTTTCCATTCGAAAAATGGTTCGGATTTTTTGGCCTGTTTGGCTTTTTCCTGTCATTTGCTTTGGTCCTGACGGCGCGGGAGTTGCGTAAATTGCTGAAGCGCGACGAGGATTATTATGATCGCTGAGTTTCCCCCCGGCCTGCTGATGATCGTCGGCGCGATTTTCGTGCCGTTCGTCCGGGGCCATCTACGCTCGGCCTACATGTTGGCGTTGCCGCTGTTGGGGATTTGGCAACTTGTACTGCTGGATCCGGGAACCTTCGGCGCAATGTCCGTATTCGGTTTCGAACTGACCCATGTGCGCGTTGACAAGCTGAGCCTGATCTTCGGTTATATCTTCTACATCGCTGCCGCCATCGGCATCATATTCGCCTGGCACATCAAGGATTTGGCGGAGCAAGCCTCAGCGCTGGTCTATGTGGGCGCGGCGGTGGGAGCCACATTCGCCGGCGATTTGATTACCCTGTTCGTTTATTGGGAATTGGCGGCACTATCGTCGGTATTTTTGATATGGGCCGGGCGAACGGAACGCGCCTACAGCGCCGGAATGCGATACCTGATGATCCAAATATTATCCGGCGTGCTGCTGGCCGCTGGCGCGGTTTTGCTGGCCAGCGAAACCGGTTCCGTGGCCTTCAATAATATCGGCATAGACAGCCTTGGCGGCATCCTGATTTTGGTTGCCTTTGGCATAAAATGCGCCTTCCCGTTGCTGCATAACTGGCTCCAGGACGCCTATCCGGAAGCCTCGCCAACAGGCACGGTTTTCTTGTCGGCGTTCACCACCAAGTTAGCAGTCTATGCCTTGGCGCGTGGCTATGCGGGCACCGAAATATTGATTTGGATCGGTGTCGCTATGACCGCATTTCCCATATTTTTTGCGGTGATCGAAAACGATTTACGCCGGGTGCTGGCCTATAGCCTCAACAACCAACTGGGTTTCATGGTGGCTGGTATCGGTATCGGTACGACCCTGGCAATCAACGGCGCGGTCAGCCACGCCTTCGCCCATATCCTCTATAAGGCGTTATTGTTCATGTCGATGGGAGCCGTCTTGCACCGGGTGGGCACGGCCAAAGGCTCGGAATTGGGTGGATTGTACAAGACCATGCCTTGGACAACCGGATTTTGTATCATCGGCTCGGCCTCCATTTCCGCCTTTCCCCTGTTTAGCGGCTTTGTCACCAAATCGATGATCCTGACCTCGGCCGCCGAGGAAGGTTATCTAATCCCGTTCCTGATTTTGCTGTTTGCATCGGCCGGCGTCTTTCACCATTCCGGAATCAAAATTCCGTTTTTCGCCTTCTTCGCCCACGATTCCGGCAAGCGGCCCAAAGAGGCGCCCTTCAATATGCTGCTGGCCATGGGACTGGCGTCATTCTTCTGCATCGGCATCGGGGTCTATCCGCAGCCACTCTACGCGTTGCTGCCGTTCCCGGTAGACTACGTGCCGTATACAACCACCCATGTGATGACCATCTTGCAGCTTCTCATGTTTTCGGCGCTCGCCTTTGGCGTGTTGCAACGAACTGGACTGTATCCGCCGGAGCTTCGCTCCACGATCCTGGATTTCGATTTCAGCTACCGTTGGCTGGCACCCAAAATCATCAACTGGTTCATGGATGCGGGCGCACGTGCCTGGGCCTCGCTGAAAACCGATTTGCTCGAAATGCTGGCGCAATTCATTGCCGCCGTTTTCCGTTACACCGGCCCCAAGGGCATATTCGCCAAATCCCAGTCGACCGGCTCCTCGGCTGCCGTGATCGTCACATTGCTGCTGATATTCCTGGTGGCGCTGCTGGCCTGAGCGGGCAAACCCTAGCTCGGCTTTACCTTTCTCGGCGCCCAGGCTTTGACCTCGACGGCGCGCCCGGTGTGTGAACGCATCACCTTGGGCTTCACGACGCTGTCGACAGCCGGAGTTTCGGTGGAGGCGACGAACGAATCCCGCATCTCGGCAAGATCAATTTCGGCTCGCCGCCCGCGCTTGAGAGCGGCCTTATAGGCGGGATTGCGGCGGCAGAGTTTTGCCAAATAATCCGCAGAATGATGACCAAATCGGCGCCAGATACTGTCCACGAAGGAGCGCACATCGTCGTTGAGATTGATCGGCACGTCCAGACTGGGGCGGCCTCTGGTAAAGGTCTGATAGATAGAGGGCTCGATCGGCCCCACCACTTCGGCCACGAAAATGGCCGGCACCAACCGTTTGCCTTCATAGGCCACGGCGAAATAGGACTGCGCCAGAAACATTAGATATTGCAGCTTGATGGGCTGCAGATATTCATTGTCGTTGAGCGCCCGGTCGGAAAACCAGAAGGCAATCTCAAAAACGGAATCCACGGCAGATGGCATCGAAACCCTTTCGCTTTACATTCGCCGGCGGCTTGGAGGGCGTGATTGTTCTAATAAAATTACCCTGCCGTTCCTCAATATATTATTACCGCCCGCCGAAACCAACAATGATTTGATTTCTTGGCCATTGAATTTGCCGGAAAGGCCGGTCACTCTGCGTGCATCTTACGTTGGCTCAAATGGAGTGGTGACTTGCCATGACTATTAACTACCCACAATCCGATCTATCCATACGCGATGATTTGATCGGCGCTCAGGCCCGGTTTTGGGAGCATTTGGCGGCGCCCGGCACCTGGCTTAGCGGCGCCGAACGTATCGCCATAGCCGCCGAAGCGCGCGGTGTCCGCAACTGCGATTTCTGCAAAATCCAGAAAGACGCCCTGTCGCCCAATTCGATCCAAGACACCCACCAATCATCCACCGATCTGGCGCCGAATATGGTGGAAGTGATCCACCGCATCGTCAGCGATCCCGGCCGCCTGACCGAGGCTTGGGTGCGCGGCGTCGTCGATAGCGGCATTTCCGATGGCGCTTATGTAGAAACCGTCGGGCTGATAGCAACGGCGATGGTTATGGACACATTCGCCGCCGGCATCGGCCACGATGATGTTCCGTTGCCCGCACCGGCGGCGGGCGAGCCTAGCCGATACACGTCATCGGGCGCCAAGCGCGCCGCCGCGTGGGTGCCCATTACCGAGCCCGAAGACATCACCGAAGAAGACGGCGACCTCTATCCCGGCAGAAGCGCCTATATCCAGCGCGCCCTCTCATCGGTGCCCGATACCAAACGTGGCTATTGGGATCTGGCCGTGGCCAACTACCTGCCTGCCGAGCATATGCCAAATTTCGACACCGATTTTCGCGCCATTTCACGCAATCAAATCGAACTGATTGCGGCCCGAACATCGGCCTTGCATGGGTGCGCTTATTGAACGACGGCACATGCCTATATGCTCCGTGAGAGCAACAACACAATCGGAACCACGTTCGACATGACCGACGTCACCGGCGGCGTCAGCGGCGAAACAGATATCCCGCACGCCGATCTGTTATCCGCGTTTGCGGAAGCCGTCTATTATCGGGATGGCCCATTGATTGGCGAAATACAGACTGAAATTCGCCAAATTCTTGGCGATGCGGCGTTTGTCGATTGCGCCGCCGTCGCTGCGGCATTTCATGGTTTTGTGCGCGTCGCGGACGCCACCGGCATCCCTTATGAGGGCGCCGGAGGCGGCACCGATACCGCCGATTTACGCAGCGAAGTAGGGATCGATCAATTCTATCGTATCGCCGGGGAGTAGCCGGCGATAAATTGGTGGTTGCGCATTGCTAAAGGGTTGGTTCAAATGCTATGCGTAATATCCTAGGGGAGACCCGGGGAAACCTGGGAATACCATATAAATAAACTGATCAGAACGAGGTGGATATGCCATCGGTAAGCATGACGGTTAACGACAAGCAAGTTTCGGGGGAAGTCGAGGGACGCACCCTTTTGGTTCAATTTCTGCGCGAGCATCTGGGATTGACCGGCACGCACGTCGGCTGTGACACGTCCCAATGCGGCGCCTGCACGGTACATGTGAATGGCCGTGCGATGAAATCCTGTTCGCTCCTGGCCCTGCATCTGGACGGCGCCGACGTGCAGACCATCGAAGGTCTGGCTGACGGCGATACCCTGCATCCCATGCAGGAAGCTTTTCGCGAACATCACGCCTTGCAGTGCGGTTTTTGCACCCCCGGCATGGTGATGAGCGCCATCGGCATCGTCAATGACAACCCGGACCTGGATGAAAAGACCATTCGACATCAGTTGGAAGGCAATATCTGCCGCTGTACCGGGTATCATAATATTGTCGAGGCGATTGGCGCCGCGGCTGAAGATATGAAGGGATAAGGCGATGTATGATTTTAATTATCAGCGCGCCTCCTCCATCGAAGACGCGGCGTCCAAGCACGCCGCCGCCGACGATGCCCGCTATCTGGCCGGCGGCATGACCATGGTTCCGGTTCTGAAACAACGCCTGGATCAGCCCTCAGATGTAGTTGATCTCGGCGGCCTTGGCGATCTGACCGGCATCTCTGAAGACGGCGGTGCCATCGTTATCGGCGCCATGACCACCCATCACGACGTCGCCACGTCGGATCTGGTCAAATCCAAAATTCCGGCGCTCGCCGATCTGGCTGGCACCATCGGTGATCCCATGGTGCGTAACCGGGGCACAATCGGCGGCAGTCTTGCCAACAACGATCCGGCAGCCAGCTATCCGGCCGCCGTGCTTGGTCTCGGTGCCACCATCCGAACCAACAAGCGCTCCATCGAAGCCGATGATTTTTTCACCGGCATGTTTGATACGGCGCTGGAAGAGGGCGAGCTGATCACCGCCGTTTCCTTCCCGGTTCCGGAACAGGCTGGCTACAAGCATTTTCCCAATCCGGCCTCGCGCTTTCCGATTGTCGGCGCTTTCGTTGCGAAAACCGGCGGCGGCGTTCGCGTTGGCATCACCGGCGCCTCGCCTTGCGCCTACCGGCAATCAAGCTTTGAAGATGCGTTGTCCGGCGGCCTTGATCCTGAAAGTCTGAAAGGTATCGAGGTTTCGTCTGACGGCATGAATTCAGATATCCATGCATCCGCCGAATACCGCGCCCATCTGGTCAACGTCATGGCCCGGCGCGCTATCGGAGGCTAACTGAGCAACCAAACGAGGGCTGCCATGACCGATACTGATACCGTGTTGGATCAGGCCGCAGACTGGCTGGGCAATGGCAAGGGCGTCGCGCTCGCCACGGTCATTGGCACCTGGGGCTCGTCGCCGCGCCCCGTTGGCAGCCAGCTTGCAGTCGATGACAAGGGCGCCTTCGTCGGTTCTGTCTCCGGCGGCTGCATCGAAGGCGCCGTCGTCGGCGAGGCGTTGAGCACCATTGGCGACGGCAAGGTCCGCATCCTCGATTTCGGCGTCACTAACGAAGAGGCCTGGGAAGTCGGCCTCGCCTGCGGCGGCAATATCCGCATTTTTGTTGAACGCGCCGGCGACAAGTCAGAAATCTCCCGCCTCGCCACAGAAAAACCGTTGGCGGCAGTCACCGATTTATCGGACGGCAGCCGAGGGTTCGTGACGCCATCCGATATTTCCGGCGATCTTTCCCTGGACGATGACATTGTCGCCAAGGCTCGCGTGGCGCTTCGCGATGACCGCAGCGGCGTTTACGAGGCCGGCGATGGCGAGTTGTTCGTACACGTCTATAACCCGCCTTTGCGCCTGTTCGTGGTCGGCGCCGTTCATATCGCGCAAACCCTGGTGCCGATGGCTAGATTGGCCGGCTACAATATCACAGTAGCCGATCCTAGGGGATCGTTCGCGACACCGGACCGCTTCCCGGAAACCACATTGTCGGTGGAATGGCCCGATGACGCCTTGAACGAATTTGCACCCGATGCCCGCTCGGCCATCGTCACCCTGACCCATGATCCGAAGCTGGACGATCCGGCGCTCGAAGTAGCGTTGAAATCAGACGCCTTTTACATCGGCTCGCTGGGCTCGCGCCGGACCCACGCATCGCGCCTAGAACGATTGACCGAAGCAGGATTTTCCGAACAGGACACAAGCCGCATCAATGCCCCCATCGGGCTTGATCTTGGCTCGGCGTCACCGGCAGAAATCGCGGTCTCCGTGCTCGCCGAAATCATTGCCGCCAAGCACGGCAAACTTAGGCCCGAATGAAATTTGGCCCGGTACCGGCCGGCGAAGCGGTTGGCACGATCTTAGCGCACTCGACGCGCTTAGAGGGCCGTATCATAAAAAAAGGAACGGTACTGAGCGCCGACGATATCGCCGCCATCACCGATGCCGGTATCGAGCAAATCACGGTGGCCGCCCTGGATGCCGGCGATGTCACCGAAGATGAGGCCGCCGCCGCCATAACCGATGCGCTGACCGGTCCAGGCATTCATGCCGGGCGCGCCTTCACCGGGCGCTGCAATTTGATCGCCGATGCCCATGGCGTACTTGCCTTCGAGCGCGAAATTCTGGACCGGCTTAATTTGGTATCCGAATCAGTAACTGTCGCCACCGCGCCCGCCTACGAAGTGGTCGGCGAAGGCCAATTGGTCGCCACCATCAAAATTATTCCCTTTGCCATTTCAGCAGCCGTTCTCGACGCCGTCATGGCCGTCGCCAAATCGGGTTCGCCCATGATATCCGTGGCGCCGTTTCGGCCCCGCAAAACAGGATTGATACTAACCCGCCTGCCCGGCATGAAGGAAAGCATCCTCGACAACACTGTCAAAACCGCGGCCGCGCGCATCGAAGCCTATGGCAGCTCAATTACCCGGGTCATTCGCTGCGAGCATGACCAAGGCCAGGTGGCGAGCGCCATCAAAGAAATCGCCGATGACGGCTGCGAGATGGTTTTTATATTCGGCGCATCAGCGGTGGTCGACCGTCAAGATGTGCTTCCCGCCGCCGTGGTTGAAGCCGGCGGACGGGTCGATCATTTCGGTATGCCCGTTGATCCCGGTAATTTGTTGTTTATCGGCAGCGCCCTGGACCGTCCCGTGGTGGGTATGCCCGGCTGCGCTCGCTCGCCAAAGCTGAACGGTTTTGATTGGGTGCTATGGCGATTGCTGGCCGGCATCGAAGTGACCGCCCGCGATATCATGCTGATGGGCCCCGGCGGGCTTTTGAAGGAGATATCCGAGCGCGGCCAGCTCCGTGCCAACCAGAACGGCGCCAAAGCCGGCGCTCATGAGCCCCGCATCGGCGCATTGATCTTGGCTGCCGGCTCGTCCCGGCGCATGGGCGCGGAAAACAAACTGCTCGCCGGCGTTGGTGGCCAGCCAATGGTCTCCCACATCGCCCGCGCCGTCGCCGCCGCCGATGTGGCTGCCGTCACCGTGGTGACCGGCCACGAGGCGGAATTGGTCAAGGCGGCGCTGGACGAAACAGACCTTGCGGCAAACTACGTGCACAACCCGGATTATGGCCGCGGACTTTCCACGTCGCTCCGTACCGGGGTTGCGGCCCTTGCCGATGATCTCGATGGAGTGGTTATCTGCCTTGGCGACATGCCGTTGGTGTCCACGGATGATATCAACAAGCTGATCCGCGCTTTTGATCCGGTTGAGGGCCGCGCCATTTGCGTTCCAGTTTCCGGACGCAAACGCGGCAATCCGGTTCTATGGGCGAAATCATTTTTGGCCGAGATGGCCGCTATCAGCGGCGATGTGGGCGCCCGCCATCTTCTGGAACAGCATGCCGAACAGATCTTCGAGGTGCCGGTGTCCGGCGAAGGCGTGCTGATGGATATCGATACGCCGGAACGATTGGCGGAACTGCGCACGCGCAAATAAAAATGGCTCCCACCGGAAGCCCCATACACGCACGCGCTTTTCAGTATTACCTTAAAGTTTTAGCGACAGATTATCGCCAATTGAGGGCACATTATCGTGGATGACGGCAGCGGTGTTTACATAGGTACCGATGCCATGGGCCAAAGCCGCCTGGGACACCCGGCGATTAAAGGCGCCCTTAATCTCGGACATATTCACGTCGCTGGCAAAGGCGCTGACGAAGCTTTCACTGGAATTCTCCAACAATGCGGAATTCATCTCGCGCTTCGGCATGCGCCGGAATTGCTGCTGCGGTTGCCCGGCGCCGCTATCATCGCCAACCCAGGGGTTAAAGCGGGCGCTGTCACTGTCGGCGTTTAGCCCCGAACGCTCGTCAACTTCGGAAATTCTGTCGGAGGTGACAGACGCGATTGAGCCGCCCGCCGGATATCTGCTGGCGAGTGCGGGTACCATTGCCGTGCGTGACACGCTTGATGCTAAAGCCATAGCGCTTATCTACATCTCCTCACGTTTTAGTATATATTAATTTATTGTTAATTGTCAATATATTAGGGCTCCAGGCCATGGGTTTTCAGGTAACCAATGGCCCGCTTTGCCGCGCCATGATCGTAAAGATCGTTGTGTCCGGCATCGGCAAACTCAATAAATTCCTTGGGCTCCGACGCGACCGCATACAACGCCCGGCCAAAACGCATTGGAACCGTGGTGTCACGGAGGCCGTGCAAAAACAGCAACGGCGCGCCGGCACCGGTGATTTTGCGTTCCGATTCATATCGGTCCCGCACCAGGAATTTGACCGGAAATATTGGAAACTGACTTTGCGCCACATTGGCGATGGAAGAGAACGATGATTCCAGGATCAGGGCCGCAAAATTTCCGCTTTGGGCCAAATTTACGGCCACACCTGTACCGAGAGATTCGCCGTAGAGGATGATGCTTTTTGAAATTATTTTGTTTTGTTTCAAATAGTTAAGTGCCACCGCAGCATCCTCGTACAGACCTTTTTCTGTAACCTTTCCCCGGTTGGGGCCATAGCCGCGATAGCCGGCCAGCAGCACCCCATAGCCGGCATCCAGATAGGGCCGCACCTTTTGGGCGCGGTGCCCGGCATGGCCGGCATTGCCATGGAAATAAAGGATTGTCCGGCCATCCTTGGCAGACTTCCGGTACAGCGATTGCAGCCGCAACCCACCGGGGGTCACGTATGTCACCAAATTAAGTCCGAGGGCGTTCAATTCCACCATATCGAAGGCGCTTTTCGACGGATGGTAAAGCAACGAGCGCTGTACCAGAAATAACAATAGCAGCATCCCGGCATAGGCACCGGCAAATATCACGACGAAGGTCATCATCTTCTTCATCGACCATTTTCACGCATCAAGACGCCGCCGGAGGCAGACGCGCCCGGCGGAGTAAAAGCGAAGCGGATATCCCTTAAACCGGCGGCAGGATTTGCCAGGCTCCGCCGGCCACCTTGCAGGCCATTCCGGTGCCGTGACCGATGCCTTCGGGAGCCGAAATTGACGCCCTGAAATCGCGGCACACCTGACCCTGCCCGGTATAATAACTGCGCACCGGGGTAATAGTGCCAGCGACGCCGGTGCTGGGATTGGTCCAGCTTACAACTTGGCCGGTGCCCGCGTTTGCCATGGCGCGCTTGGTCTGATCCTGGAAAACTTGATGATCGGACGGCAACAGGCTATCGCCGAAGGTGTAGCCAGCAGCACCGCCAAGGGCGATACCGGCAATGGTATAAATAATGGTTCCGATGCCGCCGCCAAACTGGGCGCCAATGATGCCGCCGATGATACCACCAGCGCCGGCTCCGGCCACTTTACCCGTTGAGAGGTCCAAGTTCACATTCTGATGGCCGCACGCAGCCAGCAGAAGTGCGCCCGTAAGGACCATGACTTTCTTCATGATCTTTCTCCTGATATGGCGGAATTCTTTCCGCCGGTCATTACCAGTTATACAGGATTTTCTAACCCTGATAGAAATTTAGGGGCTATTGCAGCGCCTGACAAGAGGCTATTTCGCAGGCGGCACGCATTGGAAGAAGGCTCGGGCCGGTGTCAGCAGCGGGCATTGTAGCAAATCCTGGCGATCAAAGCGGGCGACTTTGCCGAATTGAGCGCAGGTACTTTCGGCCAGGGCAAGAATATCCTGAGGTGTTGAGGAGGAGCTATTATAGCAAATCGCCACATCGGCAATATCCGTAGGCTCCTTGGCAAAGTTTGGCGAGTCCCGGTTGAATTCGGCCGGATTATGGACGTAAGGCGCCAAGCCGCCGGAACAGCCAAACAGGATCAACGGCAGGAGAAGTGCCATTTGTCGGAATTTTTGCCACAGCGTTGCCATGCCCTCTCTATAACGCCATTCCAGTTTCAAGACAATAACAGCGGCATCGGAATGAGGTCTTGCCTAGTACTGTAATCTTTCCGATTTTGGTTCCATGAACACCGTCCCCAAGATCAAACTTTCCGTCCTCGATCAATCCCCCATCCGCAGCGGCGGCAGTCCACCGGAAGCGCTCCTGGAAACCGTAGAGTTGGCGCAAGCTTGCGAACGCTACGGCTATCACCGTTACTGGCTGGCCGAGCATCATGCGACGCCAGCGCTAGCCGGGCCGGCGCCGGAAATTATGATCGCCCGTATCGCGGCGGTAACCGAGACCATGCGGATCGGCTCGGGCGGCATCATGCTCAGCCATTACAGCCCGCTGAAAGTGGCCGAAACGTTCAATCTCCTGGAAACCCTCTATCCCGGGCGTATCGATCTGGGCATCGGCCGGGCGCCGGGCAGCGACCAGTTGACCGCCGCCGCACTCGCCTACGGCTCCGAAATCGGCATCGAATATTTCCCCACCCGCATCGCCGACATGATGGCCTTCATGGGCAACGCTGAGCCACCAACAAAGATGTTCGAGCGCATCAAAGTCGTGCCCAAGCCCGCCCAGCCGGCGCAAGTTTGGCTGCTGGGGTCGAGCGATCAAAGCGCCCTGATGGCGGCCCAGTTCGGGCTCGCGTTCTCGTTCGCCCAGTTCATTACGCCGAACGGCGGCCAGGGCGTGCTGGACGCCTACCGCCAGCATTTCAATCCCTCCGAATTCTACCCCCAGCCGGAGGCCTCCATCGGCACGTTTATGATTTGCGCCGAGAACGAAAAGGAAGCCCGGCGCTTAGGCTCGAGCCGCGACTTTTCCTTGCTGCGCCGCGCCCGCGGCCAGCAAGGCCCCTTCCCGTCCGTCGCCGAGGCCGAGGCGCACGATTATTCAGGCTCGGATCTGGAAGTCATCGCGGGCAGCGCCAACCGCAGTTTTTACGGCGATCCCGATCAATGCCGGGACTGGGTAAATTCCCTGGTGGAAGACTACGGGGTCGATGAAATCGTCGTCCTGACCATCTGCCACGATCCAGACGCCCGCCGCCGGTCCTATGAATTATTGGCTGCGGCCATGTCGGAGTAGCGCCGGCTCACGAACAAATTTCTTGCCTTCAAGTACCCAAATCATCGTAGGATCAAATCCAAACCCGGAATTTGCGGTAAGAATGTACCGGCAAATGCGTTCAACCTCAGAAGGAGAGTTGCTATGAATACGGTATTTGGACTTTCGCGGCTGGCGCCGCCAGGCTGGAATCAGGACGGAACCGCCATCCCACCGACCCTGATCGAATTAACCGCCAAGCGCTGGAAGGGACTGTTGCTTGTCGGCTATGCATTCCTGATCGCCGGGTTTGGTCTGATCGGCTTGCAGCTTTGGAACGGCCTCTATGGCCCCTTGTTCAATGGTCAGCTAGGCCTCGAACAATCACCGGTGGCCATGCTGGGTGAGGTAGTTACCGGCGCCGCCGGGATCGTTGGGGCCATTATCCTTGCCTTTGCCTTGGCGGTTTTGATCTACGCCCGCTTCATGGCTTGGTGGAGGCACGGCTGATTTGACGCGCTTCGCGTTTACAGCATTTGCCTTTGTACTTCTGGCAATACCGGCTCTGGCGGCAGAGCGGGTCGATTTGGAACTGGTCCTGGCGACGGATACATCGCGCAGCATTGACGAAAGCGAAGCCCGTTTGCAGCGCGAAGGGGTAGCCGCCGCGCTCCGCCACCCCGATATCATTCAGGCCATCCAGTCGGGTTATCACAAGAAAGTCGCTGCCGCCTATCTAGACTATTCCAGCGCAAATTTTAACAAAATCATAGTCGATTGGCGGATCATCAGGGATAAGATAAGCGCAACGGCGTTCGCCCGCGCCCTGACCGAAGCACCGCTGACGTTTGGGCGGCGGACATCGATCTCGGACGGGCTGGAAATGGCGGCGCGCATGATCGAGAACAATCAATACCTGGGAACCCGGCGGGTGATCGACGTGGCGGGCGACGGCCCCAACAATCATGGCCGCCTGGTCGAAGATGTGCGCGACGACATCATTACCAAGGGCATATCCATCAACGGCCTGCCGATCGTCAACGATGGCGACGAAGGCTTTGCCAGCCAGTTTTCCATCAAGGATCTGGATGATTATTATCGGGGCTGTGTCATCGGCGGGCGCGGCGCGTTTATCGTCGTTGCCAAGGATTTTCCCGATTTTGCCCGCGCCATTCGCCGCAAACTCATATTCGAGATTGCGGCGAATGGCGCGGGCAAATTGCTGCACCGGGTTCAGGGCGGGCGGCATGCCTTTGGCGGATATGTCTACAAACCCGGCTGCGATATCGGCGAGCGCCTTTGGCTGCGCCGCTTTTCCGATCCCGACAATTTTTGACCCCAATGAAGAGCTAAAGACCATGCAAGACAGCACCCAATTTGAAACTCTCGCCATTCAGGCTGTGGCTTATCTTCTGACCGACGATGACACCCGGCAGGGGTTTTTGAACGCCACCGGCCTCGAAGAAGATGCCATTCGTGCCGGCCTTGAAAACCAAGGCTTCCTCGCCGGCGTCTTGGGATATTTGTTGAGCCGCGAAGATCTTTTACTGGATTTTTGCGAGCAAAACGAAATTCCACCGGAGCTGCCGGCAAGGGCGCAGCAAACATTGGCGGGCGTAGTCGGTTGATTGCTTAATAGTAACTCCACCGTTTATTTGGCTACGCCAAGTAAACTTGGTACGAACCGGACTTGGTTTATTTGACAAATGGTCCAATTTAGAATTAAGTCCTTATAAGATTTGGGGTCAGAGTATCAGGCTAGGTCCAGGAAAA
>JABHAA010000106.1 GCA_018674495.1 Rhodospirillaceae bacterium
AACGCGGGTCACCAAATAGAGTCCCAATCGTCACATCGGGGCAACTACGAAACGAACCCAATTCGTATTATCGTTATATAATAAAAGCTTATATCAATAATCGAGGTCGGCGGCCCCATCAACGCCGTCAACTTCACCACTTATGTGAAGCTGTTTCTCATCCGCACCCTCAAACCAGGCGATATCGTCATCGTCGGCAATCTGAGCGGTCACAAGGGCGCGGTCGTTCGAGCCGCCGTCCGCGATGGTCCCGGCGGGCTATTTCCCGAGATGGCTTAGCCCTTGGATTTTGCCTTGGCCCAGGTGTCGCGCAAAGACAGGGTGCGGTTGAAGACGCCGGCATCCGCGTCGCGGCAGAAATAACCCAAACGCTCGAACTGTACGGTTTCGCCGGGCGCCAGATCAGCCAGCGACGGTTCCAGCTTGCAGCCCGTCAGCACTTCTAAGGAATCGGGATTGAGATCGCTTAAGTAATCCCCTTCCACGCCCGGCTCTTCGGCGGCGAACAAATGATCGTACAGGCGCACCTCGGCGTCCGCTGCATGCGCCGCCGACACCCAATGCAGGGTCGCCTTCACCTTGCGCCCATCAGGGGCATTGCCGCCCTTTGTTTCGGGATCGTAAGTGCAGCGTAATTCGGTGACGTTGCCGGCTTGGTCCTTGATCACATCGGTACAGGTGATGAAATAGGCGTAGCGGAGGCGCACTTCCCGGCCCGGGCCCAAACGGAAGAACTTCTTCGGCGGCTCCTCCATGAAATCATCGGCTTCAATATAAAGCTCCCGTGCGAATGGAACCTGGCGGGAGCCGGCGCTCTCGTCATTGGGATTGTTGATGGCGTCCAGCATCTCGCCATCGCCTTCCGGGTAATTCTCGATAACCACTTTTAGCGGCTTCAACACCGCCATGCGCCGCACCGCGCGTTGGTTGAGATAATCACGAACGCAGGCGTCCAGCGCTGCCACTTCCTGCACCGCGTTGGATTTGGAAACGCCGATGCGGGCTGCAAAATCGCGGATGGCGGCGGCCGGAATGCCGCGCCGGCGCATACCCGATATGGTCGGCATGCGGGGATCGTCCCAGCCGGTTACATGGCCGCCGTCCACCAGCTCCATCAGGCGGCGTTTGGACAGCACCGTATGGGTCATGTTGAGGCGCGCAAATTCATATTGGTGGGGTATTGCCGGCACCGGCAGGTTTTCGATCAGCCAGTCATAGAGAGGCCGGTGGTCTTCGAATTCCAGGGTGCAGACCGAATGGGTGATGCCCTCGATGGCGTCCGACTGGCCGTGGGCAAAATCATAGTTGGGGTAGATGCACCAGGCATCGTGCGTGCGCGGGTGATCGGCATGGAGGATGCGGTAGAGCACCGGATCGCGAAGATTGATATTGCCCGACGCCATATCGATTTTGGCACGCAAGGTCCGCGTCCCGTCCCCAAACTCGCCGGCGCGCATGCGGCGGAATAGATCGAGATTTTCGTCTGCCGTGCGAGTCCGATAAGGGCTGTCTCTGCCGGATGTAAGGAGCGTGCCCCGATATTCGCGCATGTCTTCGGCGCTCAGATCATCCACATAGGCTTTGCCCGCTTCGATCAAATGCTCGGCCCACGCATACAATTGTTCAAAATTGTCGGAGGCGTAATAAAGATGCGTCCCCCAATCAAAGCCCAGCCAGCGCACGTCTTCCATGATGGCGTCGATATATTCCTGCTCTTCTCGGGCCGGGTTGGTGTCGTCGAAACGCAGGTGGCAGCGGCCGCCGAACTCGCCGGCGAGGCCGAAATTCAAGCAGATAGATTTGGCGTGACCCATATGCAGATAGCCGTTCGGCTCCGGCGGAAAGCGGGTGACGATATCGGTGTGCCGACCGGCGTCCAGATCACCGCGCACAATATCGCGGATGAAATCGCTGGGGGCTTCAGATGTCGCGTCTATGTTATTTTCGGCCAAGAATTATCTCCGGACGTTATGTGCCAAAACCGACCGCCAATGCCAAACGGAAATCGGATTGGGGTTTCAAATAGCCATCCGGAGCCACTCTAAGGGATCAGCAGCGAAGCTCTGAGCGCATCGGCCTGCGGATTGCGCCAGGCGTGCTGCAAAAGTATCGTTTCCGGCGTCGCGCCCTGGCCATAATATTGATTGTTGTAATCGTTGCGCCGGATCATCGCCGCGCCTTCCAGCGACACACCGCCAAACAGGCCGATGACGTCGGAGAAGGCGACCACATCCAATGACAGGTTGGTGGTCACCGAACCTTCGATGCCGGCGCCCACATGGCCGACCGATACGCCCGCATCGGCGCCGATCTTGCCCTGATGATCGATGATCGCGCGAACCGCGCCGGCAGAGCGGACGATAAAGGCGGCGCGCGCCCGCTGGCCACCAGCCTGGAAGCCGAAACTCCCCGAGGCCAAAGTATAAAAGGCCGGATAGCCCCAATTGCCGGCGTCGTCCCGGGACAGCATGACGCCGTTGCCGCCCTCGGCACCGACGATAAATCCAGCCTTGTAGAGGGCCGGAAAGATCATGACGCCATGGGCGCGTTTCAGCATTGCCTTGAATTCCGGAATATCTTCGCGCCCTTTGAGGCTTTCGATGGTGGCCCGGGCGCTGGCCACCAGAGCCGTGGATTTGGTCCCGGCATCAGCCGGACCGGTCTGGGTTCCGGAACCATCCCCGGCGCAGGCGCTTAAAGCGCCAAGCCCCAAAATCAGGATCACCATCATAGCCAAATTCTTCATTCGCCGTCTCCTTCTTCCAACAAGTCTAAATTCTGTGTCCGCCGGCGCGCCATTTCCATATCCCGGCGACGCGATTCCTCGGCGATCAGGTTTTCGATATAACGGCCTTGGAACATATTGACGCCGATTTCCTGGCCGAAATCGACCGCCGCTTCTTCGTCGCAGCGGCAGAAAATCACTTTCGATGCACCCGCCAATTTGATCAGCCGCTTGGCGCGCTTGGCCCCCACATTGTCGATGATGTCGGAGTTCCAGATCATCTTGACCATATCGGCACCCAATTTTTCGCGGTCTACGAACGCCAGCGTCTCGTGGGTCAGGCCATCGATGCAGATACGGTAGCCGCGCTCCTTGGCAAAATCCCTGGCGAACATATAGTCGTTGAGATCGGCAAAAATATCGACTTTTTGCAATTCGATTACGATGGAGCCGCGCATCGCGGCGATGACGGCATCGTCGAATGCCATGAATTCGGGCGACAACAGCGTCGAAATATTCAGGTTCACCGATATCTCGCCGGTGATCGAGCGGTCAGTGGATTTGGACAGCATGGCCAGCACGCGCCGGTCCAATGTTTCGGTCAGATGCTGAAACAGCCAGCGGCTGCGGGTTAAATTGACGCCGGGCATCAATGTTTCGCGCAAATCCTGAATGGAAATGAACAATTCCGAGAACAAGGGCTGCGGCGCCGCCTCGCCGATCAGGGCACACACGAACTGGCGGCGCACCATGTTGGAAAGATCGGCCCGTTGCAGCGCGTCTTCGACCCGCCCCAAAACACGTGGCGTCAATGCTTCGCCGCGCTCTTCGCGAACGACAAATTCGGTCTTGGCTTCCACGGCTTCTTCGCCGCCGGTTTCGGATTCCTGTGCATCCATAACCAGGCCACGCACCAGTTGCAAAATATCGGCGTAGTTACGCTCCACATCATAATAGGTGCGAAAGGCGTTGGATTCGGAATGGGTATCGCCGCTTTCGCCTTCGAACAAAGGATCGTCCCCGAACAGGAATTGCAGTTTGAGGATCGAAGTTTCCACGTCATTTTGCGAATCGCCCTTATAGATAAAGAACAAATCCGAATTTTTGAGGGCGAAAAGCTGCCCCTCCAAAAGCTTGACCAGCGGCTCGAAAGTGCTGGAAGCGATGCGGATATGATGGTCGCGGCGGTTGTCGCTGGCCAGCTCCGACAGATGCACATGCACGGCACGGCGGCCTTCCATGTGGCTTTCCAGGCGATGCACGTAGTCCAAAAGCAGGCTTTCCTGACTGGCCGGCTGATAGGTTTCGTCTTCCGGGCTTAGCGCCATCGGATGGTGCTCCATTTATGGGTTGGCCGGGTTCTCATGCCCTTCCATCCAGCCGCGCCTGCAGCATTTTTTCCGCCTTCCTTTCGACCACCTGGTCGATGAAGAAACCCTGGAAGCGGCGAACACCTAAGGTTAGCGCCCAGCTCATGGCCTCTTCGGAATCGGTGCGCCCCAGGATGAAACGCTCCGGGCCCACCTTTTCTACAAGGGCGCCGGTCTCGGTATGGATTTCGGTGGTTTCCGCTTCAACGAATTCGGTGCCCCAGGCCACCTTGTAAAAATCGGCGTCCAAGAGGCCGGGATTGAAATATTGCAGCGCCAATGGGTTGAGCCCGTCGAGCAATACCCGATATCCCCGGTCGCGCAGCCAGTTTCTGGCGAGGGTAAAATTCTCGACGTCGGAAAAGACGTCGATCTGCTGCATTTCGATAACGATCTTGCCGGAATGCTGGGTCAGGGCGTCATCAAAGCGCTGGAAATCCTTGGACAATACCGATTTGACGTTCAAATTCACCGAGATAGGACCGCTGTCATCACCTAAGCCGGCGCGCGCCATGGCAGCCAACACCCGCTTGTCGATGGTTTCGGTCAGATGCTGGAACAGCCACGGGTTGGAAACCAGATTGAACCCTGGCGCCAGGCGCCGCTGCAAGTCCGATATCGAGACGAATTGCTCTTGAAACAGGATATCCTCGGTGCCGTCCGCACCGACGATCACCGCCGGCTGCTCTCGCATCAACTCGCCGATCGGCAGACGCAACAGGCTGTCGTCGATCTTTGCAAGGGAGTAAGGATCCAGAGGCTGGCCGGCGAAACCGGCGCCGATACCACGCCCGGCGGAGGCGTCCTCCGATTGGGCGGCGATCTTGTTGGCAGCCTCGGCGCGCGCCTGGGTCAATTCGAAAAAAATATCGAACTCAGATTCGAAATCATACCAGCTTGTGAATTCCACATCGCCTGAGCGGGTGCGCGCCGCCAGCGGATCGTTGCGGAACAGCATGCGCAGCTTGTCGATCATATAGTCCACATCGTCGACCGGGATATCCTTACACATGAGGGCGATATCGCCGTTACCAAGCACGTATAACTGCACGTCGCGGGTGTTCAGAAGCGAATCGAACGTGCGCGCCGCAATGCGGATATGGTGCGGGCGGCGGTGGTGCGGTGAGAGCTTGGAAAGGTTGAGCAAGACGGCGAAACGCTCACCCCTGGCGTGGGTGACCCGCTCCACGTGATCGAACAGCGAACTTTCCGGTGTCCGCTCTTCCGATACGATGGTGACCACTGAACCTGTGCTATCTGCCATGTTTCTATCGGGTTTTCCGTTAATAGCGATTATTATAGGAGAATGTCTTAAACAACTATAAACCAATCAACCGAATGACTGATTGCAGTTTTGCCGGGGAGCAAAAAAAAGAAATGCGCCATCGCCACCATGCCAGAGCGCCCGAGGGCACGCGCATTTATGCTATCGGCGACA
Organism: Rhodospirillaceae bacterium; assembly: GCA_018674495.1. GTDB lineage: Bacteria > Pseudomonadota > Alphaproteobacteria > Rhodospirillales > UBA2165. The sequence goes on from JABHAA010000106.1 coordinate 5,534, forward strand.
TGCATGGCCGCCTCGATCTTTTGCAGAAGCTGGAAGGCAAAATCCAGGCGGATGCCGACAGCTCAGGTGCGGCGATCCGCATCGCCGTCTATCTCGGCGATTATATCGACCGGGGGCCCGATAGCCGCGCCCTTATCGATTGGCTCATTGAGGGCCACCTGGACGGTTTCGAGACGCATCTGCTCAAGGGCAATCACGAAGACCGGATGCTGAAATATCTGGAAGGCCCGAACGGTGGCAAGCGCTGGCTGGCCATCGGCGGGCTGGAGACTTTGCAAAGCTATGGCATCAGCGCCGGCACGTTGCCATCTCTCAAACAGGGTGATCAATGGCGCAAGGAATTGATCCGCCAATTGCCGCCGGAGCATATGACGTTCCTGTCGAACCTGGAGATCAAATACGAATGCGGCGATTATCTGTTTGTCCATGCCGGCGTCAAACCGGGGGTCGCGCTGGAAGATCAGAATGTGCAGGACCTTTTATGGATCCGCGATGAATTTCTGGGATCGACCGAAGATTTCGGACGCATGGTTGTCCATGGCCATTCGATCGGAGCGACGCCGCAAATTCAAAGCAACCGCATTTGCGTCGATACCGGCGCCTATTATTCGGGTCATCTGACCGCCGCCGTGCTGGAAGGCGACGAAGTTTGGTTCTTGCAGACTTGAACCGGCGCGGCGTATATCAAGCCTTTCCTGGGTAGTCCTGGGGCAAGTCATTGATGGCGGGGAAATAGAAATTATGAACGGCATCACCAGAAAACGGGTTTTGGTAACCGGCGGTGCCGGCTTTATCGGCTCGCACCTGTGCGCGGCGCTGGTCGAGGCCGGCGACGATGTGATCTGCCTGGACAATTATTTTACCGGCGTCAAAGACAATGTGGCGGCGCTGATGGATGCGCCCAATTTCGAATTGCTGCGCCACGATGTGACCTTCCCGCTCTATGTGGAAGTGGACGAGATTTACAATCTCGCCTGCCCGGCCTCGCCGATCCACTACCAGTACGATCCAGTGCAGACCACCAAGACCAGCGTCCACGGCGCGATCAACATGTTGGGCCTGGCCAAGCGCACCGGCGCCAAAATTTTGCAGGCCTCGACCAGCGAGGTGTATGGCGATCCGGCCGTGCATCCGCAGACTGAAAGCTACTGGGGCAACGTCAATCCTATTGGCCCGCGCGCCTGCTATGACGAGGGCAAGCGCTGCGCCGAGACCTTGTTTTTCGATTATTACCGCCAGCACCAGACCAAAATCCGCGTCGCTCGCATCTTCAATACCTATGGGCCGCGCATGCGCGCCGATGACGGGCGCGTGGTGTCCAATTTCATTGTCCAGGCCTTGCGCGGCGAAAGCCTGACCATCTATGGCAATGGCAGCCAGACCCGTTCTTTTTGCTATGTGGATGATCTGGTCGGCGGATTGATGGCGCTGATGAAAGCGCCGGACAGCTTCACGGGACCGGTCAATCTGGGCAATCCGGTGGAATTCACGATCCGCCAGCTGGCCGAACTGGTGATCGAGCTGACCGGCGCGGGCGTCGGGATTGAAGACCATCCGTTGCCGGAAGACGATCCCATGCAACGCTGCCCCGACATCACCCTGGCCAAGAACAATCTCGGCTGGCAGCCCTCCGTGCAGGTTCGCGATGGCCTCGCCAAAACCATCGATTACTTCAAAACGCAAATTTAGCGGCCCCGCCCAAAATATTTCCCGCGAATACAATTGGCCCTATTCAGGACCAATTGACGCCATAGTTATGTGTTTCATCGCTATGGGTTGTGGCTGATACGTGCATATTGTCCAGGGATAGCCCTGGCCGCAGAGATCGCTTGGGCCGGTAAAGTATTGATATCCCATGCTGTTCCATTTTGTCCCATTGACGCCCACAAAAACCCATGATATCCCAAATTGCCCTATATTCCTTGTGGGGTGATTTAGGACGTCCCCAGCCGGGAACGGTTTTCGGCGGGAATTGGCTGTATTTGGCGCATGCGTGAGGCGAAAATGGCTGCGTTGTTCGGCAGACACGTCAACAAGATCGACCGTAAGGGCCGCGTTTCGGTACCGAAACCGTTTCGCGATGCCATGACCGATCAGCAATTCACCGGCGTTCACGTTTTTCCATCCTTCAAATATGCGGCCATTGAGGCGCTAACCGAGGCGTTCTTCAATCGCGTCGTCGGCAGTTTGGACAATCTCGATCTGTTCTCCGATGATCAGGACGATCTGGCCACCATTGTCGAGAACACCCACGCGTTGCCTTACGATACCGAAGGCCGGGTTATCTTGCCGAAATCCCTTCTTGAACACGCCAATTTGACTTCCGAAGCGGCCTTTGTCGGGCGCGGCGGGCGCTTCCTGATATGGGAGCCGGGCGCCTATGATCGCCAGCGCAATCGCGCCTTCGAGCGCGCGCGCGCGCGGGGCGCCACCTTGCCCCTCAATTCCAGCGGCGGCGATGGAGGCGACGTATGAGCCTCCACATCCCGATCATGACGAACGAAGTGCTTGGCGTGTTGGATCCAAGGGACGGCGGCACCTATGTGGATGGCACCTTCGGGCGCGGCGGTCACAGCCGCGCCATATTGGCGGCCGCGAAAACCCGGGTGTTCGCCATCGACCGGGACCCGGAAGCGATTGTTATCGGCTCTGAAATGGGAGACCGATTGCAGATTATCGAAGGCCGCTTCGGCGACATGCGGTTGCTGCTGGCCGGGCTCGGCATCGAACGCATCGACGGCGTGCTGCTCGATCTCGGCGTTTCCTCGCCGCAACTGGACGATGCGGCGCGCGGCTTTTCGTTTCAAGGTGACGGGCCGCTGGATATGCGCATGGGCGGCGACGGCCCGACGGCGGCCGAATTGGTCAATTCCGCCGACGAGCAAGAACTGGCCGACATTATATATAACTTCGGTGAGGAACGCCGCGCCCGGCGCGTCGCGCACGCCATTGTCGAAGCGCGCGCCGAAAAACCCTTCACCCGGACGTCTGAGTTGGCCCGCGTCATCCGCCGGGTGGTGCGCGCCTCCAAAGATGGTTTGGATCCGGCGACGCGCACCTTCATGGGCTTGCGCATCCACGTCAACGACGAGTTGGAGGAATTGCGGCGCGGCTTGGCCGCCGCCGAGCAATTGCTAGCGCCGGGGGGGCGTCTGGCGGTGATATCTTTTCATTCGCTGGAAGACCGCATTGCCAAAACCTTCCTGCACCAGCGCGCCGATAAAAGCGCCGGCGTGTCCCGCCATCTGCCCGAAGCGCCGAGCGAGGCGCCATCGTTCCGTCTGATCAAGCGCGGCGCCATCAAACCGGCGGCAGCGGAAGCCCGCTCGAACCCACGCGCCCGTTCGGCGCGGCTCCGGGCCGCCATAAGAACCGACGCACCGGCCTGGGCCGAGGCGGCGTAAGGAGCGAGCGGGGATCATGCGCCAGGCAACGATCATAACGCTTTTGGTTGCGGCCATGATGAGCGTCGCTTTGTTCTTCCTCAAATATGAGGTGAACGGCCTTGAAAGCGAGTTGGGCGAATTGAACCGGGGAATCGTGTCGGACCGGGAATCGATCCACGTTCTGCAAGCCGAATGGAGCCATCTCAATGATATCCAGCGCCTGAAAGCCCTGGCCGAACGGCACTTGAATTTAAGCCCCATGGATCCGGCGCAATTGCGCATTGCCGGCGAGCCGATTGCCCGCAAAACGGGGCAACTTGCGCGGCCCGCATCGGCCAAAAGACGGGCCCGGTAATGCGCATCGATCATTTCAACCACCCCCACAACCCGGCGCCGGAACCAGCGCCGAGGGCAGGCAGCGATGACCGAGCGCCTATGAGCCCGGAACTTGCCGGCCCGGTCCAGCTGCAAGGCGTCCAGGCCCAGGCGCTGAACACCAGCCGCAACCGGCTGATCGTCACCGGCGCCTTGCTGGCCCTGGCCTTCACCGTCATCGCCGGGCGTCTGGTGGAGCTGGCGTTAAGCCAAGACGCCAGACCAAAATTCGCAGCGCGCATATCGGAGACGCCAAAGCCGCCCAAGGTGCGCGCCAACATCGCCGATCGCAACGGCATCCTTTTAGCCACATCGCTGCCGACGGCGGCTTTGTACGCCAACCCCAACCATGTTCTGGATGCCAGGTTGGCGGCCAAACGGCTCCACAAGGTCTTGCCCGAATTGGATGAAGCTGCACTGGCCAAAAAGCTGTCGGGCAAAAGCACTTTTGTATGGCTGCATCGCAACCTGACCCCGGACCGCCAGTTCAAGGTTAATGCGCTCGGCGTGCCCGGCCTTTATTTTCAAGGAATGGAGCGCCGGGTTTATCCGCACGGGGCGCTGGCCGCCCATGTGCTCGGCGTCACCGATATCGACGGCAACGGATTGTCCGGGGTCGAAAAACAGTTCGACGGGCAACTGACTGGCGGCGATAGCGCCTTTGGATTGTCCCTCGATATCCGCGTGCAGGCGATGTTTCGGGATGCCCTTTTGCGTCAGCAAAACAGATTTTCAGCCATCGGCGCCGTCGGCGTACTGATGGATGTCAGCAACGGCGAGGTGGTCGCGCTGGTTTCGCTGCCCGATTTCGATCCCAACAATCCGGTATCGGCGGCCGGCGACGCCGGCTTCAACCGAGCCACCAAGGGCGTCTATGAAATGGGCTCGACGTTCAAATTGTTCACCGCCGCCATGGCGCTGGACAGCGGCGTCTCCAAGATAACCTCGCGCTTCGACGCCACCAAGCCGATCCGCATCCACGGCTTCACCATATCCGACTATCACGCCGAAAAACGCTGGCTGACGGTGACCGAAATTCTGGTCCATTCGTCCAATATCGGGGCCGCCAAGATGGCGATGAAGGTGGGCACGGCGCGCCAGAAAAATTACCTGCGCTCTTTCGGGCTGACCCGGGCGGCGGGAATCGAGCTGCCGGAAGTGGGCACGCCCCTGACCCCGGACCGCTGGCGCGATATCAACACCATGACCATTGCCTACGGCCACGGCATCGCGGTGTCGCCCCTGCAACTGACCGCCGCCGTGGCGGCGCTGGTCAATGGCGGCTACCGGGTGCGCCCAACCATTATCAAGGGCGCCGCACCCCAAAGCGGCGACCGGGTATTGAAAGCCGGCACGTCGGAGAAAATGCGCCGGCTGATGCGCATGGTGGTGACCCAAGGCACCGGGCGCAAGGCCGACGCCGAAGGCTTTTTGCTAGGCGGCAAGACCGGCACCGCCGACAAGCCGGGGCGGCGCGGCTATAGCGGACGCCGGGTGATCTCGTCGTTCGTTGCCGTGTTTCCGTTTGATGCGCCGCGCTACGCCATCCTGGCTTTATTCGACGAGCCCAAGGGTTTGAAGGAAACCTTCGGCTACGCCACCGGCGGCTGGGTAGCGGCGCCGGTTGTGAAAGCCGTGGTGCAACGCTTGTCGCCGCTGCTGGGTTTGCGCCCGCGTGCCAAGGCGGTGGCAGTAAGCGGCGCCGGACGCGGGAAGAAACGCCGTGCGGCTAACTGATTTAATCGTGGGAATGGAATGGGTAAATATGACACGAGGGTTGGCTGCTGACGCCGACATAACCGGATTGGCGGCGGACTCGCGCAAAATCGAGCCGGGCTTTCTGTTCGCCGCACTTGCCGGCGCCAACATCGATGGCAGCGATTTCATCGACGATGCGGTGGCGCGCGGCGCCGCTGCCGTGCTGGCTGCGCCTGGCGCCCAATTGGATGGCGTGCCCCTATTCACCCACGCTGAGCCCAGACGCAGATACGCCGAAATCGCGGCGCGGTTTTATGGCGCCCAGCCCGACCATATTGCGGCGGTCACCGGCACCAACGGCAAATCCTCGGTGGCCGATTTCGCCCGCCAGCTTTGGACCCATCTGGGATTAAAGGCGGCCAGCCTCGGCACGTTGGGGCTGGTAGCGCCGGGTCGCACCCAGCCAGGCAAGCTGACCACACCGGACGCCGCCGATCTGCACGCCACCTTGGCGGCGCTGGCGAACGACGGCGTCGATCACGCCGCCATCGAAGCGTCCAGCCATGGCCTCGATCAATTCCGCCTGGATGGGGTACGGATATCGGTCGCCGCCTTCACCAATATCAGCCGCGATCACTTAGATTATCACGGCACCATGGACGCCTACCGGGATGCCAAGGCGCGTCTGCTTAACGAACTGTTGCAAGATGGCGGCACCGCCGTCCTCAACGCCGATGATCCCTATTCCAAAAGATTGCTCGGCGGGCGGGACGTCCAAACGTTGACATATGGCAAGGCGGGAAAAGACATCCGGCTGCTGGATTGCCAGCCCCATAGCCAGGGCCAGCGGATCAAGCTCAACCTGATGAGCAAAGACGCCGAGATCGATTTCCCCCTGATCGGTGATTTTCAGGTGATGAACGCGCTCTGCGCCCTGGCCATGGTCATCGCCGATGGCGCCGATCCGCAAGCCGTATTGCAGGGCATCGAAAAAATGGAGCCGGTAGGCGGGCGCATGCAGCTTGCCGCGCGCCTGCAAAACGGCGCCGCCGTCTATGTGGATTACGCTCATACCCCCGATGCACTGCAAAGATTGTTAGAGGCCTTGCGCCCGCATACCGAAGCGGCGCTTTCCGTGGTCTTTGGCTGCGGCGGCGACCGGGACATCGGCAAGCGCCCGGAGATGGGCGCAATCGCGCATCGTCTGGCGGACCATGTAATCGTCTCCGACGACAATCCGCGCTCCGAAGACGCTGGCCAAATCCGCGCCGCCATCCTGGCCGCCGCAACCGGCGCGTCCGAGATCAGCGCCCGCGAAGACGCCATCTTCGAAGCCGTCCGAGGATTGGCGACCGGCGACATTCTAGTCATCGCCGGCAAAGGACACGAGCAGGGCCAGATCATCGGCGGCAAAACAATTCCATTCGACGATGTGGAGGTGGCCGTGCGCGCCGCGGCGGAGGTGGATCAATGAGCGCCGCGCTCTGGACGTCTGATGCAGCTGCCGAGGCCACCGGCGGCACCAATTCCGGCGATTGGAGCGCCAGCGGCGTTTCTATCGACAGCCGCACGCTTGCGCCCGGCGATCTGTTTATTGCCCTTAAAGGGCCCAACTTCGACGGACACGATTTTCTGAACGCGGCGTACGCCGCCGGGGCCGCCGCCGCCATGGTGGATGATAGCGCGGCGGCGGCCGGCTATCGGCCCTTGCTACATGTCGGTGATGCGATGACCGGGCTCAATGATTTGGGCCAAACGGCGCGGGATAGAACCGGCGCCACGGTCATCGCGGTCACCGGCAGCGTCGGCAAGACCGGCGTCAAGGAAGCCCTGGCGGCTTTGTTAGCTGCGCAAGCAAAGACCGGGCACAGCGCCGGTAGCTTCAACAACCATATCGGTGTGCCCTTGAGCCTGGCCCGCCTAGCACCGGACGCCGGCTTCTGGGTTTTGGAATTGGGTATGAATCATGCGGGCGAATTGACACCGCTCACTCAATTGGCGCGCCCTGACGTGGCCATCGTCACCAATGTGGAAAAAGTGCACACCGCCTACTTCGCCTCCGTGGAAGATATCGCCGAAGCCAAGGCGGAGATTTTTGCCGGCCTCAAACCGGGCGGCGCCGCCATCCTCAACCGGGACAATCCGCACTTTGAATTATTGGCGAAGCGGGCCCTCGAGGCCGGCGCCGGTTCCGTGGTTGCCTTCGGCCAAAACGCCAACGCCGATTTCCGCCTTGAGAAATTCGATCTGGGCCCGGACCATTCCGATGTAACGGCGGCCTATCGGGGCCGGACCTTGGAATACCGCCTTGGCCTTACGGGCCGCCATTGGGTGCAGAACAGTCTCGCCATCCTGGCCGCCATGGATGCCGCTGGCGCCGATATATTCGAAGGCGCCGCCGCCATGGCCGGGCTCCAACCCGCCGCCGGTCGCGGACGCCGCCATAGCATCGATACCGGCGCCATCCAGTTCCTTTTAATCGACGAAAGCTATAACGCCAGCCCGGTATCCATGGCGGCATCGCTGGCGGTGCTGGCGGCGCTGCCGGGGGCGCGGCGCATCGCCGTGCTCGGCGACATGCTGGAACTTGGGCCGGAATCAGAAAGCGCGCATCGGGGATTGGCCACGGCCATCGCCGGGGGCCGCGTCGATCTTGTTTATACCGCCGGCGAGATGATGGCGGCACTGTTCGATGCGCTGCCGGCCAAGGTTCAGGGCGGCCGCTATCAAAACGCCGATGATCTGGCTGCACCTTTGGCAGCGGCACTTCGAAAGGGTGATGTGGTCCTGGTCAAAGGCTCAGCCGGGTCACGCATGGGTGCCATCGTCGCGGCGCTTAAATCGAATGGGGAGGCACCGAATGCTGTTTAATTCGCTGGTTCAGTTCGCCGATCAATTTAGCGTCTTCAACGTCT
>JABHAA010000078.1 GCA_018674495.1 Rhodospirillaceae bacterium
GCCCTTCTGATCCACCGGAGGCCCCAATAATGACCGATATAACCCTGCCGATCACCAATATGCGCTTCGACGTGACCATGCCCTTGTTCGAGGGGCGCGTTGCTATCGAAGGCGCTACGTTGGAGCCGGTGCAGACTACGCCCATGGTGTTCGCCGACGTGCCTGATCTGCGCACCGGCGATTTCGGCATTTGGGATTTGAACATGGGCTATTTGCTTACCGCAATCGAAGAGGGTTGGGAGTTTGCTGCCCTGCCTGTCTTCCAGAAACGGAAATCGGTGCTGCAATTTATCTATGTGGCGGACGGCATCAATAGCCCCCGCGATCTGGAAGGGGCGCGCATCGGCACCCGCCAATATCGCACCTCGGTCACCATTTGGGCGCGGGGTATCTTGGCGGAGCATTTCGGCGTCGATATCTCCGGCATCAAATGGGCCGCCGGCATCGATGAGTTTTTTCCGAACCTGGATAGCGCCGGCGGTATCGAAAAGATCGACGCCAGCGCGTCCTTGCCCGATATGCTGATCAATGGCGAGATTGATGCGATGATCTCCGACATCTCCGACGGCGCGTTGTTCGATAGGCTGGAGGCGGAGCCGAAGGTAAAGCGCCTGTTCGCCGACTACCGGGAGCAGGATTTGGCCATGGGCACCAAGACCGGTTTTTTGCCGGCTATGCATTTGATGGTGATCAGCGCCAAGTTGGACCGGGATCATCCGGGTTTGGCATTGCGTGCCTACCAGGCGTTCGAAGAAGCCAAAGCCTTATCCTACGAAGATATCCGCAACGACCGGGGCGGCTTGCCGATTGTCCATATGCGCGAAGCGTTCGATGCCCAGATGGCCGCTTGGGGTGATCCTTTGGTGGGCGGCATTGCCGCCAACCGGGCGATGATCGAGACTTTCATCCGCTACAATGTGGAGCAGGGCTCGATCGCCGCGCCGATCCCGTTAGAGCGGATTTTCGCCGCCTCGGTGTTGGAGACTTAAAAGTGCAGGCGCAACCCTTAGACCCTTTCGATAACCACCGATCCGCCCTGGCCGACGCCGACGCACATGGTGCAAAGGGCGCGGGTGCCGCCGTTGCGCATCAACTGATAGGTGGCCGTGGTTACCAGCCGTGCGCCGGATGCACCTAAGGGATGGCCAAGGGCAATGGCGCCGCCTTGGGGGTTCACCCTCGGATCATCATCGGCCAGTCCGAAATCTCTCAGGACGGCGATGGATTGGGATGCGAAGGCTTCGTTCAGCTCGATGATATCCATATCGTCCATGGTCAGGCCGAGGCGAGCCAAAAGTTTGTTCGCCGACGGCACCGGGCCGATGCCCATGAGCCGGGGCTCAACCCCGGCGCTGGCCATGCCGAGGATGCGCGCGCGGGGCACCAATCCATGCTCCTTGACGGCTTCTTCGGAGGCGATCACCAACGCCGCCGCGCCGTCATTGACACCCGACGAATTGCCGGCGGTAACGCTGCCGCCGTCGCGGAAGGCGGCGCGCAATTTGCCCAAGGTCTCCATCGACGTGTCGCCTCGCGGATGCTCGTCCACGGCAACAACCACATCGTCGCCGCGCCTTTGCGGGATGGTAACCGGCATAATTTCTTCGGCCATGCGGCCATCACTTTGGGCGGCGGCGGCCTTGTTCTGGCTATCCATGGCAAAGGCGTCCTGATCTTCGCGGCTGATCTGGTATTTCTCGGCCAGGTTTTCCGCCGTCACGCCCAAGGCGTCGGTGCCGTACTCGGCATCCATCTTGGGGTTGATGAAGCGCCAGCCAATTGTGGTGTCATAAATTTCAGACTTCCGCGAAAAAGCGGTGTCGGCCTTGGGCATCACAAACGGCGAGCGCGACATACTTTCGACGCCGCCGGCGACTACAAGCGCCGCATCGCCCGATTTGATCGCCTGCGCCGCCGCGCCCACCGCGTGCAGCCCGGATGCGCAAAGCCGGTTGACGGTGACGCCGGAAATTTCCTTGGGCAGGCCGGCCAGCAAAAGCGCCATGCGCGCCACGTTGCGGTTGTCCTCGCCGGCCTGGTTGACGCAGCCATAGATGACATCATCGACCTTGTCCCAATCGACGGATTGGTTGCGCGCCATCAATTGGCTGATGGGCAGCGCCGCCAGATCGTCGGTGCGCACAGCTGACAAGGCGCCGCCATAGCGGCCGATGGGGGTGCGGATAGCATCGCAAATAAAAGCTTCGGTCATGGCTGGTCACGGGGGCTGCCCCGTCTCCTTGGATTTCTGGTGCGTGGTTGGATTTGAGATTAATGAATGCGGCGGGTTGGCGCAATCGATGCTTAAGCGGTACAGTCAGAGCTATGAACGAAGAATTGACAGCAAAAATTTGCGTTCCCTGCCAGGGGGGTATTCCGCCGCTGGCAGAATCGGATGCGCAAAAATTTCTCGAACAGACGCCGGGCTGGGAACTGACGGGCGCGGCGTCGCGCATCGAACGCAAGTTCAGCTTTGGCGATTTCGCGGCGACCTTGGAGTTCGTTAACCACGTGGGCGCGCTGGCCGAGGCCGAGGGCCATCACCCGGACATCGCTTTCGGCTGGGGTTATTGCACGATCACCCTCTATACCCACAAGATCGACGGGCTGCACGAAAACGATTTCATCCTCGCCGCCAAAATCAACGAAATTTAGAGCGCAAACTCGGTCATATAGCGCTGGATGTTGCGTTCCATCTCGGCATTGAATTCGGCCATCAGCCTTTCGGTGATGGCGAACCATATCTTGCGCCGGCCGGTGAGGGTAATGTCTTCGGCGACGGTCTGGCGGCGCTCCGCCTTGGCTTTGATGAAGGCACGGCGGATGCCATTTTCGTCGAGCACTTCCAAGCTGGCCGACACCGTGACCAGATAGTTTTCCGATTGTTCCTTGGTGAAGGTGGCGCGGATGCCGTCATCAATTTTGAAGCGCTCCTCGATGGCGTCGGCTTCCAAAATGGTGAAGCGCGCCGTGCCCTTGGAGCCGGCCGGCCGCAGCCGGTCTTCGCCCCAGCGGCGCAAGGCGTCCCCCGGCGTTACCGGGAATTTGTGGCCCACATGGGGCGCCAAAACATTGCGCGCCACTTTGTTTTCGATCTGAATATCGACGACGCGGAGATTGATAGTTGGCATATGGCGGAAGGTGATATCAGCAAATTCAGCGAACGGAGATTCGGTCGCACAGCCGCCGAGGGTCAGCAATATCATCATTGCCAGGGCTTGGCGGATGGGCCGCAATGCAGTATTTTTGGGCATGGCGCATGGTCGCACGGGCCGCGAATTGGTTCAAGTGCCGCGCAATTTTCCGATCTGGCCGTCGTCGAACTCATAATCGGTATGGCAGAACTCGCAGGTAGCGACTATCAGCCCGGCATTGGTTTTCATATCGGCAAGACTGTCCGGCTCGAACGAGGCCAGCGCCTGGGCGATTTTGTCTCTGGAGCAGCGGCAGCGAAATTCGATGGGGCGGCTGTCGAACACACGAACGCCGTTTTCGTGGTAAAGCCGGTAGAGGATATCGTTGGTCGGAATTTCCGGGTTCAAAAGCTCGGCCGGGGTGAGCGAGCTCATCAGCACCACGGCATTGTGCCATTCTTCGTCCCGCTCTTCTTCCGAGCGGATTATGTCCGCCGCCTCGGGCATGCGTTGCAACAACAGCGCCCCGGCGCGGCTCTCATCTCCATCCAAGTCCGAGGCCAGCAGGATTGCCGTTTCCAACTGCTCGGAGTTGCGGAAATAAAGCTGGGCGCATTCGGACAATGTGGCGCCTTCCAGCGGCGTGATGCCTTGATAGTGGTCGGTGTTGGCGCCCTGATCGACGGTGAAGGCCAGATGGCCAGAGCCCAACAGCTTCGGGATGGTTTGCTTGATCTCCGGGTTCGCCTCGAACGCGGCCTCATCATAGCGGGCATAGCCGCGAAGGCCGCCCTCGCTATCCACATCTGCAACCACCAGATTAACCGGGCCAGAGCCCTGCGCCTGCAGATTAAAGACGCCGGCATATTTCACGGTCGCGGCCAGCGCCGACGCCAATGCCAGTGTCTCGCCGATCAGACGAGCTACCGGGACTGGATAATTGTGCTGTTCAAGAACCTTATCGAAGGCGCTGCCCATGCGCACCAGGCGGCCGCGCACGTCCGAGCCTTCGATCTGGAACGGGCGAATAATATTGGGAAAGGCCATGGCCTTTATTTCAGCCGGCGCCGAGGCACCAGGCGAGGATGCCCTTTTGCGCGTGCAACCGGTTTTCGGCTTCGTCCCAGACCACCGATTGGGGCCCGTCGATCACGTCTGCGGTTACCTCATCGCCCCGGTGCGCCGGCAGGCAATGCATGAACAGGGCGTCCGGCCCAGCCTTGGCCATCAGCTTGGCATCCACTTGATAGGGCGCCAGCAACTGGTTGCGCCGGCTGCGGTCTTCGTCGTCGCCCATGGACACCCAAGTATCGGTGACGATGCAATCGGCGCCGGTGGCGGCCTCAAGCGCATCGTCGGTCACCATGATATCGGCGCCCTCGGAGCGCGCCCATTCGAGCAGTACTTGGGGTAGCGCAAGGGAGGCCGGCGCCGCGATGCGAAACCCAAAGCCAAACCGCACCGCCGCGTGTAACCAGGAAACGGCCACATTATTGCCATCGCCGATCCAGGCGATCTGCCGGCCTTCGATGGCGCCCAGATGGTCCTCGAAGGTCATGATATCGGCCATGATCTGGCACGGGTGCGAGGCGTCGGTCAGACCGTTGATAACCGGCACCGAGGCGTATTCGGCCAATTCGGCCAATTTTCCGGGATCGTCGGTGCGGATCATGATGGCGTCGGCGTAGCGCGAAAGCACACGCGCCGTATCTGCAATGGTCTCGCCGCGGCCAAGTTGGGAATCCCTTTCGCCAAGCACCACGCAACTGCCGCCCAGCTCTTTCATGCCGATTTCGAACGACACCCGTGTCCGCGTCGATGGTTTCTCGAAGATCATCACCAGCACCTTGCCGTCCGCCAATGCGGGCTCGTTCCGGCCCCGCAGCGCGCCTGCCTGGGTTAACATGGCGCGCAAGGCCGCGCCCTCGAACTGATCAAGATCGAGAAAATGGCGCAATGTGCCGGTGCTGACGCTCATAGCGCTTCGGCGGCGGCGCAAACCTTGTCGAAGGCTTCTACGGCTTCGTCGATTTCATTTTTTTGGACGATCAGAGGCGGGATGAAACGAACCGTATTATCGCCGGCGGGGATAACCAGCACGTTTTCGGCTTCCATCGCCTTCACCAGATCCAGGTTGGTCGCGTGGCAGCCGATGCCAACCAAAAGTCCTTCGCCGCGCACGTCTTTCAGGATATTTGGATGCTTTTCGCCAAGCGCCGTCAGCCGTTCTTTCAGATATTTGCCCATCTCCTGGACGTGGCCCAAAAAGCCGTCGCCTAAGATGATATCGAGCACCGCGTTGGCCGCCGCCATGGCAACCGGATTGCCGCCGAAGGTCGAGCCGTGACTGCCCGGCGCCATGCCAGTGCTGGCACGCTCGTTGGCAAGGCAGGCGCCGACGGCAATACCGCCGCCGAGGCCCTTGGCAAGGGACACCACGTCGGGCTCCATATCCGCATATTCATAGGCAAACAATTTTCCGGTCCGCCCGACGCCGGTCTGCACCTCGTCGAAGAACAACAACAGGCCGAACTCATCGGCGGTGGCGCGCAGCCGTTTCAGGTAATCGGGCTCGGCATAATGGATGCCGCCCTCGCCCTGGATCGGTTCCACCAATATACCTGCCGTGGCATCGGTGATGGCGGCGCGCATTTCGTTGATGTTGCCGAACGCGACCTGATCGAAGCCGTCGAGAAGCGGGGAGAAGCCCTGCATGTGCTTTTCCTGCTTGGCCGCCGAAATGGTGGCCAAGGTGCGGCCGTGAAAGCCGCCCGAACAGGTGATGATCCTGTTCTTTTCCGGATGACCGGCCTCCACCTGATAGCGGCGCACCAGTTTAATCCCGGCCTCCACCGCTTCGGCGCCGGAATTGCAGAAGAACACCGACGATGCGAAGCTGTTGTCGGTCAACCGCTTCGCCAGGCGTTCTTGTTCCGGAATCGTATATAGATTGGAATAGTGCAGCAGCTTGTCCACCTGGGCGTGAATGGCCGCCAAAAGATGGGGGTGGCCATGGCCCACGGACGTCACTGCGATCCCCGATCCGAAATCGAGGATGCGCCTTCCGTCCTTGGTGAACATGTAAACGCCTTCGCCGCGATCAAACGCGATGTCGGACGGTGCGTAGGTGGTCATGACAGCGGAATTCACGGCGGCTCTCCCTTGCAACGGCGGCCCCTCGAAACCGGGTGGCCGTAAAAGATTAAAAGGGACGGCGCGGTGTCCGCTCCGTCCCGGAAAGCCGCGCAGTATCTGCGCCAGGGCTAGTGCTGTCAACGGCAAAGCGGGAGCCCGGATGATGGCGCCGGCTGGGCGCGCGCCGGTGAATTTGGTAGCATGGCGGCGCGCAGAACCCTACCGACCAAGGCAGCCAATTGGACAATTCAAACCGCAAGGACAAAACCCGGCCAGAGCCGCGCAAGCCGCGCAAGGCGACGCCCAGGTCGTTGGAAAATGCCGCCCATTATCATCTGCAGCGGTTTGCGACCTCATCAGAAAACCTGCGCCGGGTGCTGGGGCGCCGGGTGGATCGCTCGGCCCGCGCCCACGATACCGACCGCGCCGAGGGCCTGGCCGCCGTCGACGAGATTATCGCCAGGTTCGAGCGTGCCGGTCTGTTGAACGATACGGTCTATGCGGCGGCGCGGGCGGCAAGCCTTAACCGGCACGGGATATCCCAGCGCGCCATTCACGCCAAACTGCGCGAAAAAGGCTTAAGCGCCAATGTGATCGAGGCAGCCATCGAGGCCTTGGCGAAAAACCACGCCGAGCCCGAGTTTGCCGCCGCCGCCGCCTACGCAAGGCGCCGCCGGCTTGGCCCTTACCGGCCGGCCGAGGCCCGCACTGAGCGGCGGGAGCGGGATCTCGGCGCCATGGCCCGCTCCGGGTTCGGCTACGATTTATCGCTCCGCGTTATCGATGCGGAGGACGTCGATGCCTTGGAAGAGGACGTTAGCGGGAATAGCTGACCCCGTAGACCGTTACCTCCTGGGTTTTGCCGCGGATCGGCATGGCGCCCATGGCAGTAAACGCGAAATCGCCGGTATCGCCAGCCAAAGTCTTGGTGTCTTCGGATATCAGCACACGCGTTCCGAATTCCTTGTTCATCTGCTCCAGGCGCGCGGCAATATTTACCGCATCGCCGTGGACCGTATAATTGAGCCTTTCGTTGGCGCCCACCGAGCCGGCGATGACGCTGCCGGAATTGATGCCGATGCGCGTTCTCATTTTCTCTCTGCCTTGGAAAATATGGTCGGCCAGTTGGTCTTGGATTTCCAGTGCCGTGCGAATCGCGGCCCGCGCGTGGTCTTCTTTTTCAACGGGAAGGTTATAGGTCACAAGTATCGCATCGCCCTGGAACTGGTTGACGATGCCGCCATGCTTGTAGATGACGCCGATGACCAGATTGAAATATTCATTCAGAAGCGACACCACTTCGGCCGGGCTCAAGCGCTCACAAAGCGCGGTGAAGCCTTCAATGTCCGTGAAAAGGATTGTCGCCAGCTTGGTCTCGGGCACGAACTCGCCCTTGTTGCTGAGAATAGTGTCGGCGACCGATCGGGGCATATAACGGCCAAATGTTTCCTTGATGAAATCCCTTTCTCGCACCTGATCCAGCATGTCGTTGAAGCCGGCGGCCAGACCGCCAATCTCATCGTTGGTGATCACCGGCGTCTTGACGTCCAGATGGCCCGCCGCGTGCCGCTTCATCGCCTGATGCAATATCTCAACCGGGCGCGCCATGCCCCGCTGAATGAAAAAGAACGTGGTTCCGGCCATCAAAACGATGAGGATGAAATCGAACAGGAAGCCCTGTGCCGTGGTGATGCCTTGCAATTGGCGCACTTCGGGGAAGGCAAAAATTTCAAGGACCGCGAGGCTGACCGGAATGACGCCGACGGCGACAAATGCGGCGATCGCCTTGCCGCGAAGGCGGGCGCCGGTGGGGGTGAAAATCTCGCCGGTGGCTTCAAAAATAAAAATTTTCAAGCCCGCCGTGTAATCGCTGATCAGAAAGAAAATGAAGATGCCGACGAAGGTGCAAAACAGAACAATCATGGCGAGATGGAACGGTAGCATGACCGCCGGATCGCACCTCGGGCAGGATGCGCCGAGCACGAAAAAACCGGTGGCAAGTAACATGCCGACCAAGAGCGCCGCCCAGGCGGCCGAGGTCAGCGCCAATCTATTGATGCGCCGATGCGCGCCAGCCAGATCAACGTCGCCGCCAAGGTGTCGCTGGATCGGGCGGAATATGACCCAGGCGCCGGCCAGGTTAAGGATCACCAGCACCGACAAATTCATCGGCAATGCAATAATCAGGGCGTCAAATTGCCCGGCGATGGTCATGAAAGTGACGAACGCGAACATATGAAACACGGCAATGCCGAGCATGCGAACGAGATATCGGGTTTGCATCCGATCAGAGTAAACCGGGCTTACGTTTTGGGCAATTGCCAGATTGGATTAGCGGCGCCCGAATGTATTGACGGCCCGGTCGCGCCGCCATGCCTGCATCTGCTGGCGCCGTTTGGCGGCGAAACCGGTTTTACCTTTGACCAGCTCCTTTTGTTGCCGGCGCAAAGTATTGGCGCGTCTGAGCGCGCCGGTTTCGGCCTGGTAGTTGGGACCCATACGGCCGCGCCGCCAAGCATTCAATTCTTCCACAGAGCGGACTTTTTTGCTGCCACCCCGCTCCGCATTGATGCGCGCGCGAAAGCGCGCATTGAGGACCGCCGTTAACGAAATTTGAGATTCCGGGTCCAGATAAGCCGGGTCCGGCGACGCCAAGGGGCCGAGACTGGCGAGATCGCCGCCGCCGGCGCCCTGCCAGAGGGACAGAACCTTGTTCTTGTAGGAAACATTGCGCAACGGATCGCTGGAATGGTAGTTGGCCGCCGCCTGTGGCCAGGATTGGGTGGTGCCGTGCAGACCCTTCAAAAACTTGGCCGCGTAGGCGACATTGGCGGTGGGATCGAAAGCTTCGTTCAGACTGGCGAAGGCGCGCGGATGGTAGCGCAGATTGATCTGCATGCAGCCCACATCGATATTGGTGACGCCGGCCCGGCGCAGCCGGTTGACGGCGACGATGGCTTCGATCTTGGATTTGAAATAGAGGCCTCTGCCCTTGGCCATAACGGTCCAGGGCCAGGCAAATATTTCCTGCTTTTCCTCTGACCAGCGGCCGGTCTCGGCTAAGGATATGGCGGTCAGAAGATGGCGCGGGATACCCTGCTCCCGTTCCGCCTTTTCGGTAAATGTACGGCAGGAATTCGCTTTAAAATCAGGAGTTTGCTTAGCCGCGGCGCCCCCGATCCAAAGACCGGCGCCAAGGGTTAAAAGAGCGGCAAAGCCCAAAGTTTTCACGCGCATAATATTCATTCCCGTCCTGCCGATTTTCTCGGTCTGGTACCGAACACGCAATCTGCGTGCCAAAACGCCCGGGACGGATTGGAACTGCTTTGAAAATTGTTACTCGGCGGCCAATTGGGAAAGCTCGGCGTCGGCCAAAACGGTGATCAAATGGCTGATATCGCGCTTGAGGTCGTCGAAACCTGGGCCCCGTTCGACGCGCGCCTCGTCCATATAGAGGTGGCGATTTATCTCGATCTGCAGGGCCTGGACCTGGTCCCGGGGTTTGCCATAGTGGCGCGTGGTATAGCCACCCGAATAGGGATTGTTCAGGCGCACAACATAGCCGGCGGCTCGCAAGGTGCTATCGGCCAGCTTCATCAGTTCCGGCGCGCAGGTTTCGCCGTGATTATTGCCGAGCACAAAATCGACCCGCTGGTTGCCGTGGTCCCGGTCCAGGGGCCCGCCGACCGATGGCATGGAATGGCAATCGATCAGGATACAGCGCCCGAACCGCTCCTTGGTTTCTGCGATCAGACCGGACAGCGCCTGATGATAAGGCATATAGACGCTTTCGATACGCTGCTTGGCTTCGGCGAACAGGATTTTGCCGTCATAGATTTCCTCGCCGTTGGAGACAACGCGGGCGACGGTGCCGAGACCGGCATAGACGCGGGCGCTGGCGGTGTTCACATAGCGCGGCAATTTGTCTTCGAACATGCGCGGGTCCAACTCCCACGCTTCCCGGTTGGGGTCCACATAGGCGCGCGGGAACAAGGCTTTCAATAGCGGCGCGCCATGCACCGGCGCATCGGCAAACAATTCATCGACAAAGCTGTCTTCGGATTTTCGGATATCCAGGGCGTTGAGGCGCGATGCGGCGACAAACGCCTTCGGATAGTTACGCCCGGAATGGGGCGATGCAAAGACGTAAGGGACCAATTGGGATTTGGGGCGATCAATCTCGAACGCCGGCGTCTCCCGATGCTGATCATTGGCAGAAATGTTCAACGCTCTCTCCGGTATCGCCGACGCCAATTGCCGGTGTTTTTTGTTTACCTGGTTCAGCCTACACGCGCCGAAGGCAGTGAAAAAGTCAAAAATCCACCAGCATGGTGGCGGGATTGCAAAGCGCGGGCTTGCCTAACTTCGACCATTCCATATATAACCGGCGCGGAAATGGGGCGCGTAGCTCAGCGGGAGAGCACTGTGTTGACATCGCAGGGGTCGTTGGTTCAATCCCAACCGTGCCCACCATTCCAAAAACCGGCAGCCGCGGGTTTTTTTAATGGTGAACTCGGCACATATTTGATTGGAGCGCGTGCTGGTAGCGCGCGGGCGTGCCCACCATTTTCCTCTTCCAGCTTGTTCCTCCATCATTTGATCCCTAGCATGCAACGTGAATAATTGTTCGAAGAGCAAATCTCTGGGGAAGCGGTAACATGGAATTCGGCATACATTTTTTCCCGTCGGTGGGTCCGGCGCAGAAATCCGGCGAACAGTATTTCGAGGAATGTCTGCAACTGGTGGATCGCTGCGACGAGTTGGATTACCGGCATGTGCGCATAGTCGAACATTACTTTCACCGCTATGGCGGCTATAGCCCGAACCCGCTGATCTTCCTGGCCGCCGCCGCGCAGCGCACCAAAAAAGCCCGCGTCATCACCGGCGCCAACCTGCCGGTCTTCAACAGCCCATTAAAATTGGCCGGCGAGATCGGCATGATCGACGCCATCTCCGGCGGGCGCGCCGAGATCGGTTTTGGCCGCGCCTTCCTGCCCTTGGAATATGAACGCTTCGGCGTCGATCTGGACGAAAGCCGGCCGCGCTTTGACGAGGGGTTGGAGCAGATACGTCTGCTTTTAGAAAACGAAAATGTCTCATCGGAGGGCCAGTTTCATTCCTTCAAAAACACAACATCCTTGCCGCGCCCCACACAAAAGCCGCGCCCGTCCTTCTGGGTGGCTGCCGTCTCCTCGCCGGAATCCTTTGCCGGCGCGGCGCGCATGGGCCACGGGGTCATGGGAGTTCCCCTGTTTGGGCCGAAGATGAAGGAGATGATGGGCATCTACCGGGAAGCCTGGAAAGAGGCCGGGCATCCGGGCAAGGGCAAGATCATGCTGATGTTCCATATGTTCTGCTGGCCCGACGAGACAGAGGCCCACGATCTGGCCCGCGAGCACATCAACGACTATATCGCCTCGTTCGCGGAAGCGGCCAATGACTGGGTCTCGGGCACCGCGTCGGACGCCTATCCGGGCTACGACAAATTGGTCGCCAACCTCGCCAACGATAATTTCGAAAACACGCTGGCCAGGGGCGCCGCCTGGGTGGGAACGCCGAAAACTATTATCGAGCAGATCAAGGAATTCCGCTCGACCATCGGCGATATCGAGGTCGGATCGTTTCAGGTCAACTTCTCCAATATGCCGGTGGATCTGGCGGAAAAATCTCTGGAAAATTTCAGCCGGGACGTGATGCCCCACTTCAAAGATTGACGCGCTAGTGGATAGGGCCAAAACCGCAACGGGCGGATTGAGCGGCGAAGAACTCGTCCGCCGCGCCGCCGCCATGGTTCCGGCCTTGCGTGCACGCGCCGCCGCTGCCGAAGAGGCGGGGCGTATTCCCGAAGCCACGTTCGATGACGCCAAGGCGGCCGATCTGTTCCGCGCTGCCGTCCCTGCCCGCTTCGGCGGCCACGAGGTGGATTTCAGATATATCCCGCAGATTATCCGCGAATGGGGCCGGGGCTGCACGTCGTCCGCCTGGGTGCTGGGATTTCTGATGTATCACAATTTCCAGCACGGCCATTTCCCCGAGCAATCGCAGGCAGAAATGTGGAGCCCGGACGGCAAGGGCTACACAATGTCGCCGGGCCAGATCGTGCCGGCGGGCAAGGCCGAGCCGGTTCAAGGCGGCTACCGTCTCACCGGCATGTGGCCCTACGCCAGCGGCATTCACCACGGCGATTTCATGTTGATGAGCGCGCCGGTGGAAGGCTCGGGCGAGGTGCGCCGCTTCATTATGCCCATCTCAGAAGTAAACATTCTCGACACCTGGCATGTGTCGGCCATGCGCGCCACCGGCAGCCACAATGTGGAAGTCGACGGCGTTTTCGTGCCCGAACACCGCTCGGTCAATGTGGCCGAATTTCGCGAAAATCGGGGCCCGGGGCTGGCATTGAACACCGGGCCTTTGTGGCAGGTGCCGATGATCACCTATCTGATGTTCGGCGCCGTGGCGGTCATGCTGGGCGGCGCCGAAGCGGTGGTCGAACTGGTCACCGATGTTTTGAAGGACAAGGTCGGCGCCTATGACGGCATGCGTTTTCAAGAACAAATGACCACAAGGGTGCGCCTGGCGGAACTGGAATTGTTGCTGCAATCAACCCGCGGCCTGTTCGACGCCAAGATCAATTTTGTGTCGGACAAGGTGGCTGAGGGCGAGCACTTGAGCCGCGAAGAGCGCATGGAAATGCGTATGACAATCAG
This sequence comes from Rhodospirillaceae bacterium, assembly GCA_018674495.1. Taxonomy (GTDB): domain Bacteria; phylum Pseudomonadota; class Alphaproteobacteria; order Rhodospirillales; family UBA2165. Next base: position 12,977 of record JABHAA010000078.1, read on the forward strand.
CTATATCGGCCGCCAATCGGCGGTCATTGCCCACGAGGTTGGCCAGATGGCCGGCTCCCGCGCCAAGTTTCTGGCCTCCCCCATCCAGCGTTTTCAGGGCGATATTTCCAGCCTGGCAACCCACGCCGCGTTCGAGTTCGAGAATGTGGGCAGCCAGTATGGCGGCATGCTGTTAGGGTTGGCCCCGCCCCTGGAAGCGATGATTTGAGGACCTGTCATGGCCACAGCAATCATCGACGGCATCAACATCAATTACGAGATTATCGGCGACGGCGGGCCAATTGATCTCCCATGGGTGGCGCTAATCACCGGCGGGCGGCGCGGCTATGAAGAGCTGGTGCCGCTGGCCCATAAAATCGCCGCGACCGGCTTTCGCGTCCTCCTGCATGATCGCCGCAACACCGGCGCATCCTCCATGTCGTTGAGCGCCGCCCAGGTGGAAGAGGTTACCTGGGCCGATGATTTGCGCAAACTTCTGGAAAGCCTTGATGCGCTTCCAGCCTTCATCGGTGGCTCCTCGTCTGGGGCCCGCACCGCCATTTTTTTCTGCCTCCGCCACGCCGATGCCATGAAAGGCTTGATGCTGCTGCGGGTCACCGGTGGTGAGTTTGCCGCGAACCGCTTGCCGGAAAACTATTACGGCCAGTTCATTCGGGCGGCCGAAGAGGGCGGCATGGAAGCGGTGTGCGCCCACGATGCCTATCAGGAACGCATCCTGGCCAACCCGGCCAACCGGGACGCGCTGATGGCGATGCAGCCGGAATTATTTATCGATGTGATGACCCGGCTCCGCGAATTGTTTATCGCCGGCGCCCACCATCCGGTGATGGGGGTGACCGAGCAAGAGCTGCAATCGATCCGCACCCCGACCATCATTATCCCCGGCAATGACTTGACCCATTCCTCTGCCAGCGGCCGCGCCGCGCACCGCCTTATCGCCGATAGCCAGATCCATAATCTACCGGTGGAGGATCAGGATTTGCCACTGATCCCGTTTGGCGAATGGGCGGAACACGAAGCGGAAATCACGGCTGTGTTCTCAGGCTTCATGAAGGGCATCACCGCCGAATAGAGGGGCCGCGAATTTTCGATCTACCACCCCTGGTATGCCGCTCCGGTTTGGGACACATCGGTGCGACATATTTTGCCAAAAACGACCATACCGTTTCATTACTATTCCTAACGGTTCCTTACGGATCCTTACGGTTTCTGCTCATCCGGGCACCAAAGTTATTCGCCTCGGCGCCGTGCTTGGCGGGCGTTGATTGGTCTTCCTATTCACAATGTTCAAGAGCAGAGAGCTTGATATAGTCCGTGGCGCCAGCATTGCAAGTGGGCGGCGCGGCCTACTCGCCGGGCAAGCCGAATTGTTTGAGACCATCCAGAAGCGCGTCCAGCATGGGCGCATCGAGGTTGCCGAGGGTGGCGCGCAGGAACGGCGCCGATAGGTCCGGCTTGAGCTTAAGCGTGGCCTCATAAGCGGCGCGCGCTTCGCCGCCCTGGCCCTCTATTTGCCCCAGCATATACGCCAATGACAAATGCGGCAGATACTCGTCGCCCTTGGTTTGAGCCGCCAACTTTTGATCGGTGATTGCCCCATCGACGTCGCCGGCGAAAAACCGGGCGTTGCCGCGAATGTAGTGGAACGACCATAGCTGCGGATCATAAGGGCTGAGCCGAATGGCTTGGTCCAGGGACGCCAGTGCCGCTTCCGCCCGACCGCCCCAAAAATGGGCCACCCCCAGCCCGTAATGGGCCTGAGCCGAGGAGGGGTTGAGCTGGATGGCCTTTTCCAGCGCGCCCTGGGCCCGTTCCATCTCTCCTGCGACGATGGTCACCCGGCCCAGCGCGAACTGGTTGAAACCGTCCCGGTCATCCAGGGCCACGGCGCGTTCGGCGTCGCGCAATCCCGCTTCCAGGGTGGCCGCCCGGTCGTCGGTATAGCCTGACAGCGCCTCGACAGCGGCCACATAGCCAAGGGCGGCATGGGCGTTCGCAAACTCGGGCGCGCGCTCTGCTGCGGTCGCGAACAAGCGCCTAGACTCGGCGACCTCGTCTCTGGACATCTTATTGAAGTGCCACATGCCGCGTTGGTAGTAATCCCAGCCATCCAGAAGTTCCGGGCTCTTTTGCCGTGCGCGGTCTTGTTCGGCGCGGCTCAGCTCAGGCGCAATGGCGCCGATGACGGCGGCTGTAATTTCATCCTGGATATCAAAAATATCTTCCAGCTCCGGCTCGTACCGTTCGGCCCAAATGTGATTACCGGTTTCGCCATCAATAAGCTGTACGGTGATGCGCAAACGCGCACCCGATTTTCGGACGCTGCCTTCGAGCAGGTAACGCACGCCCAATTCGGCTGCCACAGCCTGGACATCCACCGCCTTGCCCTTGAAGGTGAAGGTGGTGTTGCGGGCGATGACCAGGAATTGGCGGATGCGGCTCAGCGCGGTGATGATGTCTTCGGTGATACCGTCGGAGAAATATTCCTGTTCAGGATCGCCAGAGAGGTTATCGAACGGCAACACCGCGATGAAGGGTTTGTCGGGAAGCGGCGGCGGGGTAGATTCCTCTGGCCCGTCTTCAGGCACACCGGCTTGGCGCAAACCGTCTATTACGATTTCAACATAATCAGCGGGAAAAATTCCAGTATGATTTTCCCGCAATAAACTGAGGGTGAAATCAGGTTTGCGGGCGGAAAGCGCCGCTCTTGCCTCGGCACACGCGATCGTGTCACCCAAATGCCCGAGCGCAGAGACGAGAATGCAATTCACAGGCCACTGGGTCATGGGATGGCGAAGCGATTCTTCCGCCTCCGTCTTCGCATTTTCATATTGCTTCAAAACAAGGTATGCCCTCGCCTGGAAGGCGTGAATTTGGCCAACGTACATATCCCGGGGGTTGATCGCGAGCGCGCGCTCCAGGACGGGAATGGCTTCGTCGGCGCGCCCCGACATGACGAGACCCGCACCCAATTGATAATGAGCAACGGCCAAGTGGGGATTAAGCTCAATGGCGCGTTCGAGTTCCCGGATCGAGTGCTTCGGCTGCCCGGTAACGGTTAGGACGCGTCCCAGTGCCACGTAGTTGGTCGGATCATCGGGATCAAGCGCAACGGCTTTTTTGGCCAAACGGACTGCGGTTTCGCGCAAATCAGTCGACCGGTCGAAAAATTGGAACAGGAGACCGTAGGCCAGTACTTCGGCCAGTCCTGCATAGGCGACGCTGAAAGCCGGGTCCATCTCGATGGCCTGCTCAAAGTAACCGCGCGCTTCGACGAAATCTTCGGGAGTCTGTTTGTACCGGTGCCACCAGGCGCGCAGGCACATGTCCCAGGCGCTGAGGTTTGCAGGGGGCTTGGACCGGGCGCGCCGTAGTTCTTCCTTGTTCACCTCGGGCTCGATCACCGCCGCCAGGGTTACGGCAATCTGATCCTGGACCGTGAAGATATCTTCACCCGTTATGTCGTATCGTTCCGCCCAGATTTGTTTTCCGCTCTTGCCGTCAACCACCTGGGCGGAAATTCGCACTTTTTCCTCGGCGCGGCGCACGCTTCCCGCAACGACATAATCCGCATCGAGTTCACCCGCAACCTGACCCGCATTGGCGGTCTGGCTCTTATAATTGGCTGTTAAGTTGCGCGAGATAACATAAAACCAACGCGTCCGGCCCAGTGCCGTAGTTATGTCCTCGGTGATACCGTCGGAAAAGTATTCCTGCTCTGGATCACCCGATAGATTTTCGAAGGGTAGAACAGCAACAGAGGGTTTATCCGATACTGCTTGATCAATGGACGTCTCTGGTCCCGCCGACCGGCCCAATCGAATGGCGTAGATCCGTACGGGGACCGATACGTTTTTGACTTCCTGCTCGCCCCGATCCTCGTAGTTTGCCTCTATCCGGTTGCGTACAGAATCGTAAACCATACCCGAAATATTTATGCCGCCGGGATCGGCGAGGCCCTCCAGCCTTGCCGCCACATTGACGCCTTCGCCATGGATATCTTCGCCATCATCGACGATGTCGCCCATATTGACACCCATGCGGAAATCGAGGCTTGAGGCTGCCAGACCCTCTTGCATATTGATGGCGCAGTTGACGGCGTCCTGTACGGTGGGAAATTCGACCAGAAAGCCGTCGCCGGTGAGCTTGACGATGGTGCCGGAATAATCGCCGACATTAGGCTTGATCACGTCTTCCCGGGCAGCCTGCCAGGCGGCGACGGTGCCGTCTGTATCTTTTTCCATGAGGCGCGTATAGCCCGCCACGTCCGCGGCAAGAATGGCTGCCAGTCTGCGCTTGACCTCCCGATCCGCCATTTTGTCTCCCCGAAGGCGGTTTAGTTGGTTGCTATACTAGGTGGGGCAAAGGGCTACGGCAATTTCGTAGATTTTTTATGCTAATGGCCGCATAAGAAAACACCGACCGGAACTACGCCCGAAGGCAAATCCCGGCCGGCTTTAAGTATGCCTCTTGAGGGAAGCATGCCCCCTTTTTAGCAGGGCCTTAGGCACGGCGCTGTGATCGGTGTCACACCTTGGTAATTTAATTTACCGGAATTCGGCGCCTGCTCATCGCCCACCGATTTGCCGCCAGCGGACCTCAAATTCCTGTTTGGTGAGCAACCCATCCTTATTGGCGTCAATATTGGGAAATGCCTGCGGCGGGCCCCGGAATTCAGTCCGGTTAAGTCTTCCGTCGCCGTCACTGTCTGTGTTGGCGATAATCTGGCTGGCGGTGAGCCCACGGGGGCCAACAAGTTCGGGGGCTGGCTGATCGGTGCCCTTGGCGCCGCCCCTAAATTCCCAGCGATTGCCTTTGCGTCCGGGCGCGATAGCAATGCGGGTTTGGCCCCTTTGTTCGGTGACCAGACAGCGTTCCTGGCGGCCGGCGAAAAATTGGGTGAACTGATAGCAAAATAGACCCAGCTCGTTTACCCGCCATTTGCCAACATCGCGGCGGATTGCACCGCCTCTGTTGAGACGAAGCTCGGCGCGCCCGTCCTTGCGAAAAGACATCACGAAGGGCTGGCCCGTTCTTGTGCTTACTCCGTGTAGCGTCTTGCCGGCAAATCCTTGGTCCGGTGCGGGAAACAAATACCAGCCGGCAATTGCCACCGCCAATATTACAATAACCACGCCGGCGGCAATCCCGGTCTTGCGCCCACTTGTCCCGGTGGATGCCGTTGATGGCGCTCCGGAGGGCGCGGGCGCACCCGGCGGTACGGTGGGCGGCGCGGCATCATCCAGAGAGCCGTCCGTAACCAGCCCGATCTGATAGGCCCGGACGCGCGCCGAGACATGCTTTACTTCGCGTTCGCCCATATCTTCGTAGTTGGCGTCCACCCGGTTGCGCACCTGGTTATAGACATCGCCCGATATGCAAATTTTCCCGGGCTCGGCCAGCCCTTCCAGGCGGGCCGCCACATTGACCCCTTCGCCGTGGATATCTTCGCCGTCGTCGATGATATCGCCGAGATTGATGCCCATGCGGAAATCAAGCGGGCTGGCGCTAAGACCGCTCTGCATGGCGATGGCGCAATTGACGGCGTCCTGGACGGTCGGAAATTCGACCAAAAATCCGTCGCCGGTGAGCTTGACGATTTTGCCGAAATATTTGCCGGTAAGGGGTTTGATGACTTCTTCGCGTGCATCCTGCCAGGCGGCCACGGTGCCCTCGGAATCGGCTTCCATCAGACGCGTATAACCGGCCACATCCGCGGCAAGGATGGCTGCAAGCCTGCGCCTGACGTCCCGGTCTGACATATTTTCTCCAAGAGCGAATTGCCTGTTGCGCATTCTAGAGCAAGCCACGGTGCCCGCAAACATCGCTTCTATCCAGCTCTGTCTGAATATTTTCGCCCGTGCATTGCTCCGGCAAAGTTAACGGGCCATACTTGAGGGCGCGTGGGATGATCCACGTGGAGACCTCCTGCCAACTTGGTGTGGCGGGAATTGGGGAGGACGCGTCCGTATAGGCTTTACCGCAGAAAACGCCGCCACTCGTCCCAAGTTTTAACCATCAGATAAGGAGTACAGAAATGTACAACGGGACCAAAGTTCTCGATATTCATGCCCATGTTTCCGCGCCGTCCGGAAACGGCATGCTCGTCATGGGCGCCATGCTGGCCAGCAACACGCCGGTCTGGGCGGACCCGCGCGGAAGCGGGCTGGAAGCGCGCGGCTTTACCGAAGAAGCTTGGGCTGGGCGTGTCAAAACCCACACCGATCTTCTGGAAAGCCATAGCATCGAAGCCCAGCTTGTCGGCCCCCGGCCCTTCACCATGTTGGGCTGGATGCAGCCCCATATCATGAAAGCCTGGGCGCGTTTCACCAACCACATGATTGCCAAGCAATGCGAAATGGAGCCGACCCGCTTTATTGGCGCCGCCATGCTGCCGCAGCAGCCCCTGGCCGATGATCTCAGCCATTGTATCGAAGAACTGGATTATTGCCGCACCGAGTTGGGCTTCAAGGGTTGTTACTTAAGCCCCGATCCCGCCGGCGACCGCTCTTCACCGGGCATGGATCAGCATTATTGGGATCCGGTTTACGAGTATTGCCAGAAACATGGCCTTCCCATTATCGTGCATGGAACCAACTGCACCGATCCCAGGATCAGGACAATCCCGCAGAACTATCAGATCGGCTTTGTCATCGAGCAGTATCTGGCGACCCAGCTTCTCTCCCACGGCGATGTGTTCGAAAGGTTCCCGGAACTGAAAGTGGTTGTCTGCCATTGCGGCGGCGCCCTCGACCGTTTCATCAAGACCGACAAGCATCTGGCGCAGAAAGATTTGAGCAAGAACCTCTATTTCGACACCTGTGCTCTTGATCTCAACTTCCTCGAAGCCGCGATCAAGCAACGGACACCGGCGAACACCTTGTTCGGCACCGAAACGCCGGGTTCGGGCGCCGCGGTGCGCCCGGAAACGGGGCTTCCCGGGGATGATCTGGTTCCGGTTATCGGGGCCATGGATTTCCTGAGCGAAGACGACAAGCAAGCCATCTTCCACGGCAACGCGGCGCATGTTTGCCCGGGTTTGGCGGAAATAGCGGCTTAAAGACGATATATCTGGTTGGGGGTCTTGGCGGCCCTCAACCAGAGCCTTCTCTGATCCGCTCCACCATCTGAAGGACGGCTTGGTGCGATGCGGTGAAGGCGTCCGATGCGGGCGCCTCGACGAAATCGAAATGGCCGGCGCCTTCGATGACGCTTACCTCACAATCATCGCCAGCGCTGCGGGCCAAGGCCGGGTAGTCGGGCATCGCCATGGTTGTTCGCCCATCGGCTAGCAGACGGCCCGGGGTAACCGGGTAGCGGCGCGACGAAATCACATAATGTTGCGGTATCCCCCAAGGCAGCCATTTGAGCGGCGAGATTTCCCTTAAGCGCTCCGGCGCGGCTTCGGCCTCGGCGCCGAGCAGCCGCGCCAATACCGGCTCGCCGCAATACAGGGCGCCATCAAGGCCTTTTGAATCCATCACCTTTGGATCGATAAAGGCATCGGCGAGGACGGCGCCGGCCAGGGATACCTTGGCATCGCCTTTAATGTCGCTGGATGCGGGCAACTGATCCCGGATCGCCAGCCAGGCCGCGAAATGGCCGCCCGACGAATGGCCGAGGGCCACGGTGCGCGAAATATCGAGGGGATGGTCCCGGCTCAAAATGTCCAGATGGTTCAGGGCCTTGCCCAAATCCAGAAAGGTTCCGGGCCAGCCGCCGCCATCGTGGCCGACGCGCCGGTATTCGATGTTCCAGCTGGCGATGCCGCCCTGGCGCAGCAATTGGGCCATGGGCCGGTAATCCTCCATAGCGCCGAGGCCCGCTAGCCAGCAGCCGCCATGGATCAACATCGCCACCGGGAACGGGCCCGGCCCGTCCGGCAGGAGAAGCTCGCCGTGGCTGGTCGGCTCAGGTCCGTAAGGTATCTGCATTGTCAGCCTCCATACTGTTGCGAAAATACTATCACCGCGATCATCGGGCAACGCCGCATGCAAATCGACGAACCAGAAGTGCCGTGATAGGTTGGCGACAGAATTAACCAACGACCAGGGGAGAGCAGCCAATGACCAGGATATCCATTCTTACCGAAGCCGATATGAACGATGCGCAAAAATCTGTCATCGAAGATTCCAAGGCTTCCGGCCAGCCGCACGGTGGCCCGTTTTGGGCCTATATCCGCAATCCCAAGCTGATGCGCATTGTCCAGGACACCGGCAAGATCCTCGCCGAGGGCACGCTGAGCCCCAACGAGCAAAGCATTATCGTGCTCACCGTGGCCCGCCATTGGAGCGCCAATTATCCCTGGGCAGTACAGGTTCGCAACGCCCTGAAAATCGGGCTGGGCGAGGATGTGATCGATGCCATCAATGACCGGATTGCCCTGCCCACCGACGATGCGCGCGAAAACTTGGTGCACAAAATGGCGAATGAGCTGCTCGCCAATCAAGGCTTGAGCGACGCCAGCTATGCCGAAGCGGAAGCGGCACTTACCACCGATGAGTTGGTCACCGTGATCGCCCGCATCGGGTCTTTTTCGATGACCTGTTGTACCGCCAACGCGTTCGATATCACCACGCCAGAAGAAGCCCCGGCGCGGCTCAGATAGAAGGAGCAAAAGCATGGTTGGAAAATTGCGTCATATCGCCATATCCGTGCCCGACCCGAACGCGGCGGCGGAGTTTTATGAAAAGACTTTCGGCATGGTCCGCGCCAAGGAGTACGTTAGCGATTTTGCCGACGTGGTGTATTTGTCCGATGGCGTGATGAGCCTGACCCTGCTGAAATTCGAATCCGAAGTTTTGGCCGGTAAGGACACCCACCCGGAAGGCCTCGGCAAGGAATTTGTCGGCATCCATCATATGGGTTTTCTGGTTGATGACGTGGAGAAGACCCAAAAATTGGCCGAGGAAAACGGCGGCACCTATTTAATGGGCGAAATGCCGGGCGATTCCAAAGGCTATTACGAAATCAAATACCGGGATCCGAACCAGGTCATGTTCGACATTACCCATTCCGGTTGGGCCGGCGCTGAAAACGAGATTGGTGCGAAAAAATAGGCGGCCTATTCCGTCTCAGCGATCTCTGAAATGGCAAACAATGCGTATATCGCCGCCAAATAACTTCGATTCATTGCTCGTCCGGGTATTTGGTGTTGCCGCTCTCACGGCAATTACGGTTCTGGTGCTGGCTGTCGCCTGGGAATTCAAAATTGAGGATTCCGTTTTATCGTTTCTTGGCATTCAACACATAGAGGAAAGTAACTCAGAGCGTTGGCGTTATATCGTTACGTCGGTCGGGCTTACGGCTTTGGCGCTGATCATTCCAATTTGGCTGCTGTCTAGATCGATCGGTCAGCGTATCGCCATCCAAAACCTGCAGGCGGAAAGTGAAAAAAATTGGCGCGATCTTATTAATTCGGCGCCCGAGAGCATTTTCATGATCGACAAGGATGGCACGGTTCTCGAAGCCAATGAAATTGGTGCCAGCGGCTTCAGGCTAACAGCGGACGAATTGATAGGGCGTAGCATCTTCGCCGTCGTCCCGCCCAATGTGGCCGAGGAGAGACTGGGGTTCTTGTGTCAAATGCTGGAAAAGCCGGAAACTGTCGTTACGCTTGATTCCCGCGGTGATCGTTGGTTCGAGACCATCGCCAGTCCGCATTTGAACGAACAGGGGGAAGTGGAGAAGATATCGCTGTTCGCTCGCGACATTACCAAACGGGTTCAGGCAGAAGAGGACGCCCGCCGCCAGCACGAACAATTAGCGCATGTGCTGCGTATTGCGACGATAGACGAAATGGCGTCGGGTATCGCCCACGAACTGAATCAGCCTTTGGCCGCCATCACCGCCTATATCAATGGTAGTTTGCGGCACCTGGAGGCCGGTGATCTCCCTTCCCGGTCCATTGCCGAGGCTTTGGAGAAAGCGTCCGAACAGACCATCCGCGCCGGCAATGTCATTCAACGCCTGCGCGACTATACGCGGCGGGAAAACCTCCAGTCGGAAAACGTAAGCATCAACGATACAATCCAAACCGCCATGCAATTAATCCAGCCGGAGCTTGAACTGAACCAGGTTGCGCTGACCCTCGATTTGGCGCAACCCTCCCTGGCGTTCAATGGCGATCCCATTTTGATCCAACAGGTCATCATCAACCTTGTCAGTAATGGCATCAACGCGATGAAATCCCATCCGCCAGGGTCCGGTAAATTGACCATCAACACTACGGCGGAAGACGGTATGATCCTGATCGGTGTCACCGATAACGGGCCGGGCATTGAACCTGGAATTCACGAAGAACTGTTCAATCCCTATTTTACCACCAACGAATCGGGGTTGGGGTTGGGACTGGCGATCTGCCAATCGATTGTCGACAAGCATGACGGACAAATCTGGTGCGAGCCGGCGCCCCAAGAAGGGGCCGAATTCCGTATTCGGTTGCCATGGTCAGTGGCGGAAATTACCGAGTAGCGAATGTTTACGGAACCAAATATTCATCACAAAAATACCGTGCCGCCGTCCACCATGATGGTCTGGCCGGTAATCAGCTTCGAGGCGTCGCCCGCAAGATAGAGCACGGTTCCGACCACGTCTTCGGGCTCAAGGGCTTGGCGCAGGCTTTGGCTTTTGACCACGGCGTCCATTTGTTTGTCCAATACATCGCCGAAAAACTCCGCCGTGCCTTCGGTGTTCACCGCCGTCGGAGCGATGCAGTTGACGCGGATGCTGTCCCGGCCCAATTCCCGCGCCAGGGCCCTTGTCATGCCGATCACCGCTGCCTTTGACGTGGTGTAATGCAGCCCGTAAGGCATACCCATGACAGCGGCCAGGGACGCGACGTTGACAATGGCGCCGCTCGTTTGGCTGCGCATATGAGGAATGATGGCGCGGCAGCAATTCCACGTCCCCTTGACGTTGACCGCCATGCAGCGGTCCCATTCCGCCTCGTCGATATCTTCGGCTCTGCCGCCGGTTAGCGCCCCATAAAGCCCGGCGTTGTTGATAAGTGCGTCGACGGCGCCGAATTTATCGATTGCGCCCGCGACCATGGCCTGGACGCTGGCAATATCGGCAATGTCCACCGGCAAGGCCAAATGATTATCAGGGTTTTGAAAACCCTCCATGGTCTGGTCCAATCCGTCCCGGTCGGCGACCACCACGCGCCAGCCCTGTTCGGCAAAGGCCCAGCCATAGGCCTGGCCCAAGCCGCGCGCGGCGCCGGTTACGATAACGGTTTTGCTGTTTTCGGCCATGTCAGGATTTAATCTCCAGCCCGTAAAGTTTGATAAAAATTTGCGCTAATACGCGGTTCTGCTTTTCCGGATTGAGCGCGCCGTTCTGGCCGGCGGCGGCGAATATTCGGTTGTCAGCATGATCGATCCCTCCCTCTCAAATGCACCGATGAACTTATTGGCAAGCGGCCACGGGAACAAGTTTTGATGCGGGCATGGCCCGTTGAGGCCGGAAAGAGTATTGTAGCAAATCATCAAAATAATTTCAGTAGCACTCGGGTGGCTAAGAATTTGAACAACGGCAACGCTGATGACATCAATGACGATGCCCGGCGATTTCTGGACGCGCTGCAAGATCGGGTGGCCGATCTTATGGCGTTGTCGGAAACGCCAAAAAATAATCCGGGCTCCATCAATTTTGAAGGCTATTCGAAATTCCGAAAAATGATGAGCGAGTGTCTTTCTTTCTCCATTATTATCGAACGCCGGATTGAACAAAACACAACCTCGAAAAAAGCGGAGTTGGAGGAGCAGTTCGACAAGCTTACGGTGGCGATCTGGTCTGTACTGCTGAGCGGCTCGCTCAATTTTTTGACCGTAATTTGTGCCCAGGAATATTTGCCGATCGGCACCAATCACGTCTTTGTTCAGGAATTGAAAACGCTCTACGACGCGGAAAAAGTCCTCAAACAGGAAAAATTCGTCAAATTTATGCAGCACGGCATCTTGGACCAGCGCGGCAGGGCGGAAAAAATACTCGAAGAAATCATCAATCGCGCGCCGCAGCTCCTGGAATTATAAACGGCCATGCGCATCGCGTATTGAACCGGCCCCGTTGATTGACCAAGATGGTAATCCGTTGCCCATGCAATCAAAGGGAGCCGTCCGGTGAACAAACGCGAAGTGGAATTCCAAAGCGAAAATCCGGCCCAGATCATTCGCGCTGATCTCTATCTGCCGGAGGGCGAGGGTCCCTGGCCGGTCGCCGTCATGGGCGGCGGCTGGTGCTACGTCAAGGAATTGGCGATGCCCGAATATGCGAAATTCATTGTTGAGCAGGGCGTCGCCGCGCTGATTTTTGATTTCCGCTGCCTCGGCGCCTCCGACGGTGAGCCGCGCCAGCATCTGGATCCCTGGATGCAGATTTCCGATTATCGCTCGGCCATCGACGCCGTCTGCTATCTGGATGAGTTTAAAGGCGTGCTGGATCCGAAACGCATCGGCGTCTGGGGTATCTCCTATTCCGGCGGCCATTCGCTCATCGTGGGCGCCATCGATCCGAGGGTGAAGTGCATTGTCTCTCACATCCCAATTATCGACGGCTGGTACAATTCCATGCGTGATCATGGCACCGTTGGCTTTCGCGAATTGACGGCGCTGGTGGAAGAAGAACGGCGCCAGCGATATTTGACCGGCGTGCATGGCACCATCCCCCATTCCGGCGATCCAAAGAAAGAAGTGGTCACCTGGCCGCATCCAGAAACCAAGCCGGTCTTTATGAAAATCAAGGAGACTACGGCGCCCCGGCACGAGCATTTCAGCACCATCGCTTCGGTGGAGCATGTGTGGAACTACAACGTCTCGCCGTATCTGCCGCGCATACTGAACACGCCCACTTTAATGGTGGTTGCCGAAGGCGATGATCTCACTTGCTGGGAGCGAGAGATACCGGCCTTCAACGAGATCGCCACCAACAAGAAGCGCCTGTTCGTTCAAGGCGATAGCACCCATATGAGCATGTACGATAATCTCGATCATCTCGGCATCGCCGCTACCGAGGCAGCGAACTGGTACCACGAATGGCTGGTGGCGCCTTATGCGTAGGCGGGCTGCTTGATTAGTGGATGCATCTTTGCATCATGCTTCATGATCAAACAATGAATAGAGGGAGAAACCAATATGGCTATCGAACATCTTGTCCTGATCGAACAGAACGACGGCGTCACTGAAGCCCAGGCCCAGGAAGTCATGGACGGCATTGCCGCCTTGAAGGATCAGGTGCCGGGCATCCTCGACGTAAAAATCGGCAACAATTTTTCCGACCGGGCGCCGCATATCTCCCACGCCGCCGTCGTCACCCTCGCCGATAAGGATGCGCTGGCCGCCTATGGTCCGCACCCGGCGCACCAGGAGCTTTTAAAAATCCTGATGCCCATGGCCAAGAATATCACCATCGCCGATATCGAGGTTTAAGCGGGCGAGCGCACCGTGCATCCGCTGAAGTTTGGCGTCTTCGATCATCTCGACCGGGGCGCCATCCCGCTTGCCCAATATTACGAGGCGCGGCTGCGTCTCATTGAAATGTACGATCGTGCCGAGTTTTACGCCTATCACGTGGCCGAACATCATGCGACGCCACTGGGTATGGCGCCGTCGCCGAACCTGTTTTTGGCGGCCATTGCCCAGCGCACCAAAAAGCTTCGCTTCGGGCCCATGGTCTATGCCCTGACCCTTTATCATCCGCTGCGTCTGGCCGAAGAGATTTGTATGCTCGATCAGATGAGCCAAGGCCGGCTCGAACTTGGCTTTGGCCGAGGCGCCTCGCCGCACGAGATACGTATCTTTGGCTCCGATCCCGATGACGCACGGGAACTCTACCAGGAAAGCCTGGATATTGTCCTGGCCGCCTTGCGCAATGGGCATCTGGATCACAAGGGCAAATTTTTCGATATGAGCGATGTTCCCGTCGCCCTGGAGCCCATGCAAAGGCCGCATCCTCCTATCTGGTACGGCATGCATACGGTGGCAAGCGCCGCCCGCGCGGGCGCCAATGGCCACCATGTGATCAGTCTCGACAGTGCCGATCAAACCCACGATATGACCGCCGCCTATAACCAGGCCTATGGGGAGGCCGGCCACAAGGCGCGGCCCAATATCGGCATTGGCCGTTTTATTGTCGTCGGCGAAACCGACGCGGAAGCCTTGGCGGTTGCCCGGCGCGCCTATCCTGTCTGGCACCAAAGCTTCTCCTATCTGTTTACCTATCGGGGTGGACCTGGTCCTCTGCATCCAAGGCCGGCGGATTTCGATGCCATGGCCGCTTCGGGGCGCGCCGTCGCCGGGTCGCCGGAAACAGTGGCGAAAACTATGCGCGCCGAACTGGCGATCTCGGGGGCGAACTATCTGGTTGGCCAACTTGTATTCGGTGATATGTCACCGGGGGAGGCGGAAAATTCCGCCGCTCTTTTTATTGAAAAAGTGATGCCCGAGCTGGCGTCATTGGAGAATTAAATGCTCGTCCAAAAACATGGGGTAACCTATCACGACAAGGCCAAGGCGACGCCCGGCTTCACCCTGCACACCCGCAATTTTGCCGACCAGATCTGGCTCATCGATATGGATGGCAACGTGGTCCATGAATGGAAGACCACGGGCGGCGTCACCCATCACAATTACCTCCTCCCGAACGGCAATCTGTTCGTTTGCGAGCGGGTCGCCGAAGGGCCAAAGGTGGTATCGGGCAAAAGCGGGCGCATGCGCGAATATGATTGGGACGGCAATCTGTTGTGGGAGCATGTGGACGATCATCAGCACCATGACGGCCGCCGCCTCGACAAAGGCGGCGCGGTCTATATCGCCTGGCAGCTGCTGACCGACGCTGAAGCCAAAATGGCCAAGGGCGGGGTGCCGGGCACCGAACTGGACGGCAAGATTTATGGCGAGGTGATCCGCGAAGTGGACGAAGCCGGCAACGTGGTCTGGGAATTTGCCAACAACCGGCGCGAATTTTTCGATAATTACGCTATCGAGCCATTGGCACCCCGGGAAGAATACGGCCATGCCAATACCATTTCACCGCTGCCAAACGGCGATTATCTGGTCAGCTATCGGGTGCTCAACCTGCTGGTGATTATCGACCGGCAGACCGGCCAGTTGAAATGGGAATATCATAATCCCGAACTGGGCGGCCAGCATGACTGCCAGATGCTGGATAACGGCAATATCTTAGTGTTCGCCAACGGCTTCGACGTGCCCGGCGCCCGGCCAAATTTCAGCCAAGTCTGGGAGATCGAGCCAGAATCTAAGGAAATCGTCTGGCGTTATTTCGCCAAAGACAACCCGCTGACATTCTGGAGCCCGCATATCAGTGGCTGCCAACGCCTCAGCTCCGGCAACACCTTGATCTGCGAGGGCGGCCAGGGCTGCATCTTCGAGGTGACACCGGACGGCGAGGTGGTCTGGGAATACATCAACCCCTTCTATGGCCCGCACCCATTGATACCGGGCGGCACCATGAATTGGACCTTCCGCGCCAAACGCTACGCCGCCGATTCCCCGGAAATCCAAAACCGGGTCTAACGCCCCGCCGCCTAGTATCGGTAATGATCCGGCTTGAACGGTCCCGCCTGGTCGATGGAGATGTAGGCGGCCTGCTCTTCGGTGAGGGTGGTCAGGTTTACGCCCAGCTTGCCGAGATGCAGCATCGCCACCTTCTCGTCCAGGGCCTTGGGCAACACA
>JABHAA010000122.1 GCA_018674495.1 Rhodospirillaceae bacterium
ATTGTCAGTGACAATTTTTTAGGAAGGCGGGCGTGTAGTCGACATATTCAAACCGCAACGGTCCATATTCCAACTCTGGCTTATGGTTTAGCTTCTCTTCACGCAGTTTGTGTTTCTTGATCATGCTGTAAACGTGGTTCCCAAAGAAGCGTTTGCCCCTTGGCGTTTCATAGCCATGCTGATTAAGCCAGTGCGCGATCTTACGATAGCCCAATCCTTCCGACTTCAATCGGTAGATCGTATCCAATAAAAACTGTTGATATTCGGTGTATGGCTGGGTGCGAAGACCCTTAGTTTTGATAGTTACCGTAAAGCAAAGAAACGCTCTAATCTCCTCTTCATAATTACGTTCAAGCAAAACTACTCCACGGTCACCGATTTCGCCAAGTTCCGCGGCTGGTCCACGTCGGTGCCCTTCAGGACCGCTGTGTGGTAGGCGAGCAATTGCACCGGGATGGCGTGCAGGATGGGGGCAACGAACGGATCGACGGATGGCAAGGCTATCGCCGCCGCCGCCATGTCGCCCAGCTTTTTGGCGCCTTCGGCGTCCGACAGGAATATCACCCGCCCGCCTCTGGCGATCACCTCGGCCATGTTGGACGCGGTCTTTTCGAACAGATCGTCCGACGGCGCGATGACGATCACCGGCACGCCGTCATCGATCAGCGCGATCGGCCCATGCTTCATTTCGCCCGCCGCGTAACCTTCGGCGTGGATGTAGGAAACTTCCTTCAATTTCAGCGCCCCTTCGAGGGCGATGGGGTAGGACGTGCCGCGCCCCAGGAACAATACGTCCGGCGCATCCTTCAATTCAGCCGCCAGATCGCGCAAGCGCTCGTCATGGTTCAGAACTTCGGCGGCGCGCGCCGGCACTTCGGTAAGCGCTTGGGCGAGGCGCGCCTCAATCACATGGTTGATGGCGCCTCGGCTGCGCGCAAACTGGATGGCGAGGACGGCGAGGACGGTCAATTGGGTGGTGAATGCCTTGGTCGAGGCAACGCCGATTTCCGGGCCCGCATAGGTGCGCAGCACGGCGTCCGATTCCCGGGCAATGGTGCTTTCGGCCACATTGACGATGGATAATACGTGCTGGCCCTCACTCCGGGCATGGCGGAGCGCCGCCAAGGTGTCGGCGGTCTCCCCTGATTGCGAGATGAAGATGGCGAGCCCGCCTTCGGGCATGGCCGCTTCCCGGTAGCGGAACTCGGACGCGATATCCACTTCAACGGGGATGCGGGTGATGCGCTCGAACCAGTATTTGGCGGTCAGCCCGGCATAAAAAGCCGTGCCACAGGCGGCGATGGTGATTTTGGTGATGGCGGCAGGATCGATGCCGAGATCGGGCAAGGTCAGGGTCTGATCGGCGGGATTCAGAAACGAACGCAGGGTATCGCCGATGACCTGCGGCTGCTCGAAGATTTCCTTGAGCATGTAATGGGCGTGGCCGTCCTTGCCGGTGAGCGCGCCCGATAGCCCGGTTTCGACAATCGGGCGCCGGGCCGCTTCGCCGCTGGCGTCCCGGATGCTCACCTGGGTGCCTTCGATCACCGCCAGATCGCCATCTTCCAGATAGGTGATGCGCTGGGTCATTGGCGCCAACGCATGGGCGTCGGAGCCAATGAAGGTCTCGCCTTCGCCATAGCCGATGGCCAGCGGGCTGCCGCGCCGGGCGGCGATCATTAGGTCATGAAAGCTCGCAAAAATGATGCCGAGGGCAAAGGCGCCGTCGAGGCGAGCCAACGCCGCTACGGTCGCCGCCGCCGGGCCGAGGCCACTTTCCAGCAGATGGGTGATCAAATGGGCGATCACTTCGGTGTCGGTGTCGGAGGCCAATTGGTGGCCGGCGGCCTCCAACTCTGCCTTCAGATCGCGGAAATTTTCGATGATGCCGTTATGGACCAGGGCGACGCGGCCGGTGGCATGGGGGTGGGCGTTAATCTCGTTGGGCACGCCATGGGTGGCCCATCTGGTATGACCGATGCCGGTGACGCCGCTCAGCGGATCATCCCTCAAGCGCGCTTCCAGATTGACCAGCTTGCCCTCGGCGCGCCGGCGTTCGATATCGCCATTGGAGAGCATGGCGATGCCGGCCGAATCATAACCCCGGTATTCGAGCCGTTTTAAGCCTTCCAACAGGCGCGGTGCCGCCGCGTCCCTGCCAACTATGCCTATAATGCCGCACATCAGTCTTGATCGGGCTTTTGTTTGGCGCGCTGCTTGGCGGCCCAGCCGGGAATTTCCGTCTGCAAGCCCCGTGCGACGGCCAAGGCGCCCGCGTCTACATCGCGGGTGATGACGCTGCCGGCGCCAGTGACGGCACCGTCGCCGACACGTACCGGCGCCACCAGCGCGGTGTTGGAGCCAATGAAAGCGCCTGCGCCTATCTCGGTCACGGATTTAAGATAACCGTCGTAATTACAGGTAATGGTGCCGGCGCCGATATTGGCTCCGGCGCCGACGCTGGCATCGCCGATATAGGCCAGGTGGTTGGCCTTCGCGCCCGCCGCCAAGGTGGCATTCTTGATCTCGACGAAATTGCCGATATGCACGTCCGGTCCGATGGCCGCGCCGGGGCGAAGGCGCGCGAACGGCCCGATAATGGCGCCCCTTTCTATCTCGGCGCCGTCGATATGGCAAAAGGCGCGGATTTCCACATGATCGGCGACGCTGACGCCGGGCCCGAAGACCACGTTGGGACCGATGCTCACGTCGCGGCCCAACTTGGTATCGTACGAGAAATAGACACTATCGGGATCAGCCAGGGTGGCGCCGCCGGCCATGGCGGCGGCGCGCAGTCGCGTTTGCAGTGCGGCTTCTGCGGTGGCCAGCCCGGCCCGAGAATCGACGCCAAGGAGCTCGGCCTGGTCGCCCTCCACCACTTCGCATTCGCGGCCCTCGGCCACGGCGATACCAACCAGATCGGTCAGATAATATTCGCCCTTGGCGTTGATGTTGCCGATGGCCTCGACCCAATCGGCCAAGCGGGCGCCATCCACGGCGAGGACACCGGAATTGCAGAGCCCGGTGGCCAACTCTTCACTATCGGCGTCGGCGGCTTCGACAATGCGGTCGAGGTTGCCGCCATCGCCCAGGATCAGCCGCCCGTAGGCGCCAGGATCGTCCGCATGGAAGCCAAGCACGACAACACCTGGATCCAAATCTCCGGCGCGGGCGGCTAACAATCGGTCCATGGTCGCCGCGGTCAGCAGGGGCGAATCCCCATAGAGGATCAGAATATCGCCTTCGAACCCCTGCAAATCGGGCAAGGCCTGGCGCGCCGCGTGGCCGGTGCCGAGGCGCTCTTCCTGCACCACGCAGCTTGCCTCAAGGGGATGACCGGCGACGGCACTGGCAACCTGGTCCATACCCGGGCCGATAACCACCGCCGCCCGCTCCGGCGCCAACGCGGCAACGGTGTCCATCAGATGTAAAAGCATGGGCCGCCCGGCGACGGCGTGCAGCACCTTGGGCAGGTCCGATTTCATGCGCGTGCCAAGGCCGGCGGCCAGAATGATGACGGCGGTGGGTCTGCTTACCATCTAGGGAAGTCCGGGCAATTCGTCATGGGATGGCGGAATTTGCCACAGGGCGCCAAGGCCGCCAAGTCAATTCATGTTACGGAATTTTGCAGCCTTCGTTCGCGCGCTTTGTAATTCCCGAAGCCGTGTTCTAACCTTATGCCCAGCGACATAAAATCAAGGGGACAGGTTATGGCGAAAATAAATGGATTGCGCGAGATTGCCTATGTGGACTGCAAGGGCGGCGGCCAGATCGAGGTGTCCGACGGCATCGCCTATGTTGGCCATACGGAAGGCCCGGAAGCGACCACCATCATAGATATAAAAGACCCCGCCAGTCCAAAGGTTCTGGAAACGGTGATGTGCGCCCATGGCGGCGTCCATGCCCATAAGGTGCGCGTGCATGACGGCATCATGCTCACCAACTACGAATCCATCGGCTATGCCGGCGAGCCCGATGCCGGCTTCCAGGCCGGCCTCAACATCTATGACGTCTCCGATCCCGCCAAGCCAAAGCACATCAACCAATGGGTAACTCAAGGCAAGGGCGTCCACCGCTTCACCTATGACGGCCGATACGCCTATCTGTCGGCCACGGTGGAGGGCTTTACCAACCGCATCGTCGTAATCATGGACCTCGCCGATCCCATGAACCCGCAAGAGGTTGGCCGCTGGTGGTGGCCGGGCCAGTGGACGGCGGGCGGCGAGGAGCCCAATATTCCGGCCGAGCACATCATGTGCCACCATCCGATCCGCATGGGTGACAAGCTGTATGTCAGCTATTGGCACGCCGGCTGGGCGATTCTGGATATTTCGGACATGTCCAATCCCACGTGTCTGTCGCGCATGTCCTGGACCAAGACCACCGGCGTTCCCACCCACACGTGCCTGCCGATCCCGTTCCCGTTGCGCGGCATGGACGTGATGCTGGTCGCCGATGAAGACGTGGCCAAGACCAAACCGTCCGGCCCGGCACATCTTTGGATGGTGAATGTCTCGGACGTGGAAAACCCGATGCCGTTCGCATCGTTCCAGCTCGATGGCCTCGACACCGGCACGCCGATGCCGGTGCAAACCGGCTGCCACCAGCCGGTGGAAGTGGTGCGCTCAACCGAAATTCCGGTAACCTGGTTCGAAAACGGGCTGCGCGTCGTCGATATTGCCGATCCGCACGCGCCGAAAGAGGTGGCCTCGTTCGTGCCCGATGCGCCGGAAGGCTTCGATAAGCCCCTCGGCAACGATGTCTTTCAGGACGAAGCAGGTATCATCTATTTGATCGACCGCCGGCGCGGGCTGCATTTGCTGGAACGCATCTAGGCGGAGCCACCATTCTTGACAGGTGCGCCCCGGCCACATTATATGCGGCCATCGAAGGGCGATTAGCTCAGTTTGGCAGAGCACCGTGTTCACATCGCGGGGGTCACTGGTTCAAGTCCAGTATCGCCCACCATTTATTTTAACATAGATTTCGGTATTATACGCTGCTTGCCTGGGCGAGATGCGTATTTTTCCACGGCACCATTGCCCCTTCCTGCCCCCAAGACCC
>JABHAA010000044.1 GCA_018674495.1 Rhodospirillaceae bacterium
GGTCTCAACCGCAACGCGGGCGCCAGGCTCGGCGGTCAGGTACGTATCCACAACCGCGTCCGAAATGCGGTCGCACACCTTGTCCGGATGACCCTCCGAAACAGACTCAGACGTAAACAGAAAATTGGAATTCATGGTGACCTCTTAAGTGTTTGCCCTTTAGGAGCGGTTGTTGATGCCGGCGGCGGCGATGACGCCGGGAATGCTCGACGTGTTGATCGGCGCCATCAGATGCACGCCGGAAATGCCCGGTATGTCGGCCATTTCCTGCATTTGATCGACGCAAAGTTTGATGCCTTCGGCCTTGGGATCGTCGGCGTCTTCGAGGCGTTGGATGACGCTGTCGGGCATGGCGACGCCCCAAAGATTGTCGCGCATCCAGATTGCCGATTTGGCCGACAAAAGCGGGCCGTTGCCGATGAGTACGAACAAATGCTCGGAGAAACCCTTTTCCTCCAGCAATTCGGCGTAGCCGCGAACGATATCCATATCATAGCAAAGCTGGGTCTGGATAAACTGGGCGCCGGTTTTGATCTTGCCGCGCAGCCCGGTGATCCATTTTTCGTTGGCCTCGGCAGTGGGGGTGTCGGCGGCGCCGACAAAAAACTGCGGCGGCGTGTCGATGGGCCGTGTGCCCGGTTCCACGTTATCGCCTTTGACTTTCGCGCCGGTGGACGGCAAGGCGCCCTGGTCGGTCATCTGCCGCGCGATGCGGATCAGATCGGCGCTTTGGAAATCGAAGACCGGCTTGGCATCGGGCTGATCGCCCTTGGTTGGGTCGTCGCCGGTCAACATCAACAGATTATGGATGCCTTGCGCGCCGGCGCCTAAAAGATCGCTCAAGATGGCGATGCGGTTGCGGTCGCGGCAGGTGAATTGCACCACCGGCTCGATGCCGTTGGCGGCCAGGATGGCGCCCGAGGCGGTCGACGACATATGCACCCTTGCGCTGGCGCCATCGGTGACATTGACCGCATCGACACAATCTTTGAGCGTCATTGCCTTGTCCAGCAAAGGCTGGGGCCCGGCGGCCACCGGCGGCGTGATCTCGGCGGTGACTGCAAACTCGCCGGCGATAAGGCGGCGTACCAGCTTCGAATCCACGGCGGGCGAATCGGCATCGTCCATAAATTTTACCCCGTCTTTATATCAATCCCGGCGCCGTGACACGACGAAGGATTCATCATTGAACCATAATCCATTATATTCGTTGAGGACGCTACGCGTTGCATCCAGATAATCGTTCTCGGCGATCACCTCTTCCAGCCGTTCGTCCTCAATCTGGGCCACATAGGTGGCCGCGTTCCAGGCCGCCAGCAAGGTCGATGTGCCGATGCCGCCGCCGCCGCCAACCTCCGAGGGCAGGGTATGCATATCGTAGCGGAACAGCGCTCGCTTGTCGGCATAAGCATTGAAGTTCAGATCCCGGTGGCTTTTGCCCAATTCTTTTTTCAAACCCTTCAACAGATCGTGTCGGTTGGAAATGAAAGGGGTTTCGCCCGGCCAGACCCGGCGAATGATTTCCAGGCCCGGATCGGCACCGTGGGAATGAACACCCAACAATCGCCCGCCCGGCGCCAGGGAACGAGCCAGCGGTGCGATAACTTTTTGGACCTTGAAGTCATCGGGCAAGCGCGCCCTGTAGGGCTGCGAGGCGATGACCAAATCATAATCCCCATGCGCCTGACCGGGACGGGGGATAATCTGATCGAGCAAAAATTTGTGATCTTCCCGGTAAAGCACCATCACCGAGGGCCGCACATATAGAGGATTGCCGGTTTTCTCCGACGGCTTGACCTGCCAGCTTTCGGCCAGGGTCGGCTGCATTTCCTTGATCTGCTCGTGAAATTCATGCGCCGAATCACCGGCCAGGGGCACGTCGATCCAGTTTAAGGTCGCCGCCGCCTGCATGGAGCGCGGCGTCAATGTCGGCGCTTCGGTGTAATAAAGGTTGGTGACGACAAGGACCGTCGCCGGATGTTCGTAAAACCGGTCCGACATTTTTTCCAGGCTAAGGCGCACATCTTCGAGGCTGATTTCCTTGCCGACGATATAGAAGGGCAGGGTGCGGAAGCGCCGGTGCATTTCGCGCATGACGCCGGTAATCACGGTGCCGTCGCCCATGCCGGCGTCGAACACGCGGAGCGCCGGCGGTTTGGGATGAATATGGGCCAATTCCATACCAGCGCGCTCGGCAACCACCCATTTCTCCGAACAGGTGTTGACGAACATCAGATATTTTTGCCGGTTGTCGTAGAAGCGGAAGGCGGATTTTTTCTTTTCATCCTGGCCGTCCGCCGCGGCATTGTCATCGCCGCTCGCTGGTCCGACCGAGCCGGCTTCAAGGGCGTCGTCGTCCTTCTGGCTATCGGCGGCGGATTTGTTCTCTTCGGTCAGGTAGCCCCGGACCTTGGCGACGGTGGCGGTGGTTACGCCCTTGCCGTCGCGCAGGCGGCCGACGAATTTGCCGTCATTGACGACCCGGCGCCCGAAGGTGCTTTCAGCGACCCCGGCTTGGCGGCAATAGGCTTCGATTTCCGCAATCAGGCTTGCTTGTTCATTCACCAGGCACGTCCCGCTATTCGCATTATCGTTCCAAGGCCCTGAGAATGAACGATCCTAGAAAACGAGTCAATAATTTCATCCCATAAATATCGAAAACAATATTTATGGGATACGTCCCACTATCATGGGGGTTAATATGGCGTTATCCGCCAAACACCCCTGTAACGTCTATGGGATAAATCCCATATAAGTTACAAAAACTAGCAAATTCAAGCGTTTAGCCCAACAAGATGCAGCGCCTTTTGGGACTACCAGAGCTTGGCTGATGCCCGCCGTGCGCCCTCGACCATGGATTCCAGCTTGGCCCAACAGATGCTCTCGTGCCCCACGCGGTTGCCGAGCCCGCAATCGGTGCCGGCCAGCACGTTTTCCTTGCCCACCAGTTCGGCATAGCGGATCAGACGTTCGGCCACCAGATCGGGATGTTCGATAAAATCGGAGCAATGGCCGATGACGCCTGGGATCAGGGTTGCGCCGTCGGGCAGCTTGGCGGTCTCGAACACATTCCATTCGTGTTCGTGGCAGGGGTTGGAGGCTTCGATGGAAAAGCTCATTGCGCGCACGGAAAAGATAATATCGATGATATCGGCGAGTGCGATATCGTCGTAGTGGGGCCCGTGGAAGCTGCCCCAGCACACATGCAGGCGCACTTTTTCCGGATCGATATTGCGTAGCCCATGGTTCAGCGCTTCGACCCGCATTTGCGCATATTTCTGGTATTCCTTGACGCTCATTTCGGGCAGGCAGTTCCAGCCGTCGGGCAAATCGGGATCATCGATCTGCAACAGGAAGCCGGCATCGACGATGGCTTCGTATTCAACGCGCATGGCCTCGGCGATGGCGAACACGAATTCTTCGTCGCTTTTGTAATGTTCGTTCGGCATCCAATGCTCGATCGTGCCCGGCGTGTTGGCCGGAAGGTAGGCTTCGGTGACGCCGGCGGCCTCGGATGCCGCCTTGAAGTTCGTCAAATCCGCCCGCAACTGGTCCTCGCCGATATAGGTGAGCGGCCCGGTGCAGACCGCGACGCCCATGTTGGAGCGGGTGTAGCGGGGCGGGATGGCTTCGAAATAGGCTTGAAACTTTACCCGGTCGCGGGCCGTCATATCCAATTGATAGGTGGTAATGTCTTCGGGATTGCGTTTTTCAAAGCCGCCGAGGCGTTCGCGCACATAGTTGGTGAAATTAATCTTTGAAAATTCGCCGTCATTGACGCTGTCGATGCCAATTTCGGCCTGCTTGGCGACCACGCCGGCGACCGCATCGGTCAGCGAGGATTGAAATTCGGCTTCGCCGTAATCTTCGCCGGCGGCCTTGGCGACCACCATCTCGCGAAGATCGGTGGGCCTGGGCAATGAGCCCGCATGGGTGGTCAGTATTCTGTCTTCACTGTAAAGCATCTAAAAATCCTCCCTGATTAATTTAGGCGGCTTCTCAAGCCCATAATTCCTTTCTGGCAATCTCGGCGCCGGCTGCCAGCGCTTCCAGTTTCGCCCACTGGATGGTTTCGTGGGTGCGCTGATGGAACGGCGTTTGCGCAAAGCCGCAATCGGTACTGGCGACAACATTTTCGCGCCCGACCAGCGCCGCCAGCCGTGTGATGCGCTGGGCCACCAGTTCCGGATGCTCAACAATATTGGTGGCGTGGGAAATGACGCCGGGGATCAGCACCTTGCCGTCCGCCAGCTTAACATCTTCCCACACCCGCCATTCATGTTCGTGGCGGGGATTGGCGCCTTCGATCACATAGGCGCCGGCATTGATCGACAGCACCAGATCGGCGATGTCGCGAAACGCAACGTCGGTGGTGTGCGGTCCCGGCCAGCTTCCCCAGCAAACGTGATAGCGGATGCTTTGCTCGTCCAAGCCCTTGATGGCGTGGTTGAGGGCTTCCATATGCATGGCCAGCCAGGCCAGGAAATCGTCCTTGGAGGCGCCGGCGGATAACATGCGGTCATAGGTGACGGCGGCGCGGGCATCATCGATCTGTACCAAAAGCCCGGCATCGGTGATGGTCTTGTATTCGGTGCGCATGGCATCGGCGAGGGCGAACACGCATTCCTCGTCCGTGCTGTAATATTCGTTTCGCCTGTCGGGGATGGCGCTAGCCGGGGCGGCCACCGGCAGGAAGCCTTCGGTCACATCCGCCGCTTCCATGGCGGCTTTCATATTGTCGATATCGCGCTGCAATTCGGCCTGGCCGGTATAAGCGATCGGCCCGGTGCAGACGGTTTCGGCCTTGACCACGCCGCCGTCGCTGCGCGATGCGGCCGCATCGGCCTCGTCCATCTCCTTATAAAACGCAGCGAACCGTTGGCGGTCCTCACCAGCGGCATAAGGATCGGCGGCATCGTTGCCGAGCGGTCGCCGCTCGAAACCGCTCAATCTTTCGATCATATATTGAGACCAGCTTATGCCTTTGCCGAACTCGCCGTCGCTGACCACGTCGATGCCGATATCGCTTTGCTTGGCGACAATCCCGGCGACGGTTCGGCTTAAGCTCGCGCTATGGCCCTCCGCATCATAATCGCCGTTGATTTTGGCCACCAGATGATCCTTGATCTCCTGCGGGCGGATCAGGCTGCCAACGTGGGTGGTGAGTATGCGCTCGGTTGAGTGTTTCATGATGGGATCGTTCAGGCGTCAGCCCAGACCTCCTTGGCCAGCTCGGAAATCATGTTCAGTTTGGCCCATTGCTGGTCGAACTCCAAGATATTGCCGCCGGTGTGGCTGGCAAATCCGCATTGGGGCGACAGGCACATTTGATCGACGGGCATGAACTCGGACGCCTCGTCGATGCGGCGCTTCAAATCATCGGTGTCTTCCAACTCG
Organism: Rhodospirillaceae bacterium; assembly: GCA_018674495.1. Lineage (GTDB taxonomy): Bacteria > Pseudomonadota > Alphaproteobacteria > Rhodospirillales > UBA2165. Next base: position 5,398 of record JABHAA010000044.1, read on the forward strand.
CCGAACTTGGAGGTGACGATGCCGAGCACGATTTTAAGCCCCTTGGGAACAAAGCGGAGCGGTTGGAAATCCCCGGCTCGATCAGAATCATATTCCAAGAAGAAGCCGTCCACCTTCACCTCGTTGAACATTTTCTCGGCAACCGGCTCGTAGCCGCCTTGGGCATGGCCAACGCTCAAACTATTGCCCCGGCAAAGATGCACGGTGATCGCCATATCGTCAGGGCGGTCGGCGATGGCGGTGTTGATCAGCCGCGCATACAAAAGCGGCAGTTGATCCGGGTCTTCGCCCAGGCCGCGCACCCGTTCGCGGAGGCGGTCATCGCAAAGATAGGCGAGGTTGGTATCGTCGAGCTGCACATAGCGGCAACCGGCATCGGCCAGATCCATGATCTCGGCCCGCCAGATGGCGGACACATCTTCGAAAAATTCTTCCATGTCCGGATAGGCGCCCTCATCGACGCCGCCGCGCCCGCCCCGGAAATGAAGCATGCTCGGCGATGGAATGCAGACCTTGGGCGTCTGGCTGGTGGCGCCTTGCAAAAATTCGAAATCGCTCCGCTGGATACCGCCGTCCGGCAAGGCCAGCTTCTTGGTGGTGGTCGGCGTCGGCGGCTGCCAATCGGGCACCATACCGCCTTTGGGTACACCCGCCGGCGGCTCGCTGCCGATGCGCTCGGTGGTGCTGCGCATTTCGACGCCGTCGATGGCGGTCAGAAAATCCCCCGACCAGGAGGTGCGCCGGAAATCGCCATCGGTGACTGCCTTCATGCCGGCTGCTTCTTGCGATTTCACCACCTCGGTGATCAGCCGGTCTTCCACTTCGCGAAGCGCCGCCGCGTCCCAATCGCCGTTTTTAAGTTTCTCGCGGGCGTCCATCAATTCTTTCGGGCGCAGAAAGCTACCCACTTGATCGGCGCGAAAAGGACCCTTGGCCATGATTTTCTCCTTGGTGATGTTTGGTTTAAATATTGTCCGGGAAATGGAACCGGCCAAACCCAGCTTAGTTTTGATGCAATCCAATCTAGGCGATAATAGTATACGAACTTTACATGTAAAGTTACTTTGACGAAATACGCCGGTGTGCATTAAGTTGGCATATTACCGATGAAGTTTCAAAGTAGTAACCCGGCAAGCAGGTGGGGCCGTGTAATGAGTAATGTCGAAAATTTATTAGGCGATGACGAACAATTTCCGGTCGCTCAATTTCTTTCCAACACTTCCAATTTGATATTAAGGAGCGCGCTGCGCACCTATCCGGCGATCACCGGTCTTAAAGTTGTCGAGGCTCGGACCTTGCACGAGATCGGCCAGCATGGCCCGGTGATGGCGCGCGATATCGCCAAGTCGGCGTCGTTGCATGAAACCCAGGTCAGTCTGGCGGTCAAAAAGCTGGTGGATAAAAAACTGATCCGCTTTATCCGCGATCCGGCTGATCAACGGCGCAAGCTTCTGACCCTGACCCCGGCGGGGCGGCCCAAGTTCAAATCCATCGCTGCAATTTTGGAACAGCGCCGCCAGCAAATCCTCAAAGGCATGTCGCTCAAGGAGCAGGAGCAGTTTTTTCAGCTCTTAAACAAAATCACTGACAATGCCGAAGCTATGCTGCTGGTGGACAGCTACGAGACGGCGGCGCCGAAAAAGCTACGCAAGGCCGCCGGATAGGCTAGTCGCCGCGATTGGACAGTATGGCGCCTTTCGATAACGGCTGCACGGTATCACGGTAGATGCTCAGCCAGCCGGGCCGGCCGGGATCGGTGGGCTCGTTCTTCAAGCGACCGCGCCGAGCGGCAAGCTCCTCTTCGGAGACCTCCAATTCGACGCTGCGAGCGTAGGCATCGACGGTGATGATATCGCCGTCCTCAACCAGTCCCAGCGTGCCACCGGTGGCTGCTTCGGGCGATACCTCGCCGACCACCAGGCCGCGGTTGACAAGACCCGATAGCTGGCCGTCGGTCACCAGCGCGCAAGAATCGCCAAGCCCGGCGCCGTCGAGGGCAAAAACCACCCGGGACGCGGTCGACATGCCGGGCCCGCCCTTGACCCCTAAGCCGCGCAGCACGACCACATCGCCGGCATGTACGGCGCCGACGCGCACCGCTTCCATGGCATCGTCGGCTAGCCCGAACACCCGCGCCGGGCCGGAAAACTCGAACGTCCGGTCCTGCAGCAATCCCAATTTGATGATGGCGCCTTCTTCGGCGAGGGAGCCTTTGACGATGACGATGGGCGGGCTGGTGGAAAAGGGATTGCCGGCATCCCGGATAACATCGTCGCCCGCTGCCGCCACATCCGCCAAATTCTCAGCAACGCTATTGCCGCTTACCGTCAGCGCGCCGCCGTCGATTTTGTCATCGAGCCGCTTCATCACCGCACCGGCGCCGCCGGCGGCCTCGAATTGCTCGATGCTGTGGTCGCCATTGGGGCGCACCGCCGCCAAGACGGGCACGGTTTTGGAAAATTCATCGAAGAGGGCATAGACGTCCACATCGCATTCGGCTTCCTCGGCCGTTGCCTGCAAATGCTTGATGCAGTTGATCGAGCCCGAAACGCCGAGCACGGCGGCGGCGGCGTTGGCGAAAGCCGCCGGCGTCATGATATCCCGGGGTTTTAAATCTTCTTCGACCATCGCAACGATGCGCTTTCCCGCCGCTTCGATATCGGCGAACATCTTGTCCGAATTGGCCGCCACCGGGGCGCTGCCGGGCAGGCTCATGCCGAGCGCTTCGCAAGCGATATGCATGGAATTGGCGGTGCCCATGCCGGAGCAGACGCCCGGCCCTTGGATGGCATTGTCGGCCATGGCTTCCAGTTTTTCCGGCTCCATCTTGCCCGCCAGCACATGCCCGGCCATCAGAAACACGTCTTCGATATCCACATGCTCGCCCTCATATTCGCCGCTCGGCTGATAGCCGCAGATGGCGATGATGGTGGGTATGTTGAGCCGCGCCGCCGCCATCATCTGGCCGGGGATGGTCTTATCACAGGACGCCAGGCAAATCATGGCGTCCAATTGCGCGCCTTCGACGGCGACCTCGATATCGTTGACGATCAAATCCCGCGCCGAAAGGATATAGCCGCCGCGCCGCCCGCGGCTGGTGATGAAATCCGACGGCGCTGCGGTACGCACCTCGAAGGGCAGGGCGCCAGCGGCGCGGATGGTGTCTTTTAAGCGTGCCGCGATGCCGTCCAGATGGCTGAAGCAGATGGCCAGCTCTGACGAGGTGTTGACGATGGCGATCTTTGGTAAGTCCATATCCGCTGCCGGTATGCCAAGCGCGTTCCATTGCGCGCGGCGCACCGCCCAGTGGGAAGAGCCGTAGGGGAAATTACTGCGGAGTTTTCTGGCCATGTCGGTACCTCTTTTGCGTTTCGGCTAGCATCCATGTTCAATGGGGCCCTGGTCAAGACAAGGGATTAACGGGGAGAGACAGTTATGAAAGCATGGGAAGTTCAGCCGGGTGCAGCTGCGCTCGATGATTTGAAGCTGGTGACGCGGGATGATCCGGCGCCGGGCCCTGGCCAGGTACTGGTACGCGTGCGCGCCACATCCATCAACGCCCGCGACCAGGCGATCGTGGCCGGGCGCTACCGCATGGGCGCGCTTACCCGCCCAACGATTATTCTCTCCGACGGCGCCGGCGAGGTTGTGTCCGTGGGCGAAGGCGCGGGCCGGTTTGCCATAGGCGAGCGGGTGGCAGGCTGCTTCGTACAAGGCTGGGTGGACGGCGCCTACCGGCCCGAATATCGGGGCCGGGCCATGGGCGTGCCGCTGGACGGCACGTTGGCCGAGATGATGGTGCTGGACGAGAACGGCTTGGTGCCGATACCCGATTACTTGTCTTATCAAGAAGCCGCCACCTTGCCGTGCGCAGCGGTGACGGCGTGGAACGCCCTTTATCGGTCTGCACCGTTGATCGCCGGGCAATGGGTTTTGCTGATCGGTACCGGCGGCGTCTCCATCATCGCATTGCAGTTGGCCAAGGCCGCCGGGGCGCCGGTCATTATATTGTCGTCCAGCGATGCCAAGCTGGAGTGGGCCGCGGATTTGGGCGCCGACGAAACCATCAACTATAAAACCACGCCGGACTGGGTGGAGCCGGTGCGCGCCGCATCGGGCGGCGGTGTTCACCATGTGGTTGAAGTCGGCGGCGGCACCTTGCCCCAATCCATCGCGGCCCTGGCCCTTGGCGGGCAGATCCATCAGATCGGCTTTGTCGCCGGGCGCGAAGTGCCGTTCAACGCGCCGGCCTTCGTCGGCAATTTCGCCCGCCTGAACAGCGTCCTGGTGGGCAGCCGCGCCTCCTTCGAAGATATGCTGCGCGCCATGACAGCCGCCCAAATCAAGCCGGTGGTGGATAAATCGTTCGCCTTCGATGATGCCCACGGCGCGTTCGAGTATCAAAAATCGCCGGCCCTATTCGGCAAGGTGGTGATCACGGTCTAGGGGTCATTTCTTTACCGCCCGCTCCTCGCCGGTTTCGATGCGTTGGTAGCCGTGTTCCGACAGATCGAACAAATTGCCTTCCGGGTCCATACCCCGGAATTCCGCGAACGGCCGGTCGCCGGGGCGCAACTGGGGCGCCTCCACATCCTCGGCTTCCATATTGCCGGTAACCTCATCCATGCCGTCGATGTGAAATCCGAAGTGATGGATGCCAAGGCCGTTTTCGCCTTCCAGCCTGAGCGGCAAGATGGCTAGGGCAAGGTAGCCGTCAGTCAGGAAAACGCCGATCTTGCCGCGCTCTTTTTTGGTTTTGTCATCCCGGTGCGTTTCTTCCATGCCGAACACGCGCTTATAATATTCCGCCAGTTTTTCCGGGTCCTTGGCGACGATAGCCAGATGGCGAATGGTTGCTTTGGCCATAATGTACTCCCCTTATTGATGCGGTATTGCCTCAAGCTAATTTACAACATTGTTCCGGTCTAGTTATTCGTTCAACATGTTAAGTAATAGAGTGTGCGAACAGGGGGAATGGGGATCATGGGGAAAACCAAAGTCTTTGATTATATCATCGCCGGCGGCGGCTCGGCTGGCTGCGTGCTGGCCAACCGTTTGTCAGAAGATCCGCAAAACCGGGTCTGCCTGATCGAAGCCGGGCCCAAGGACCGCTCGCCGTTCATCCATGTGCCGGCGGGCCTGGTGGCGCTGGTTCATCACAAGGTCCTCAACTGGCGCTATTCCACCACCGACCAGGAACATTCCGGCAATCGCCCCATCTATATTCCGAGGGGGCGCGCCCTCGGCGGCTCGTCCTCGATCAACGGTATGGTCTATATGCGCGGTCATCCCCTCGACTATGACGAATGGGCAAATCTCGGCAACAAGGGCTGGTCCTATGCGGATGTGCTGCCCTATTTCCGGAAATCCGAAAACAACGAAAGCAAGGGCAATTCCGAATTTCACGGCCAGGGCGGGCCCCTGAATGTTAGCGATCATATGCGCGTCAATCCAATCACCCACGCATTGTTGGATGCCGCCCAATCGATGCAGCTTCCCTTGCGCGAGGATTTCAACGGCGAGGATCAGGAGGGGTGGGGTACCCGCCAGGTTACCATCAAGAACGGGCGGCGCCATTCGACGGCGGCGGCGTTTTTGAAACCGGCGCTGGGGCGCCCCAATCTGGAAGTGATCACCGGTGCCATGGCCAAGCGCGTGGTCTGCGAAAACGGCCGCGCCCGCTGGCTGGAATTGGTGGCTGGGCCGCGCACCTACAAAATAGAAGCGGCCAAGGAAATCATACTGTCGTCCGGGGCCATCGGCTCGCCGGCGTTATTGCTGCGCTCCGGCATCGGGCCGGCAACCGAGCTGGCTGCTCTCGGCATCGACGCGGTGCTCAATCTTCCCGGCGTCGGCAAAAACCTGCAAGATCACATTGGCGCCGGCATCCAGGTTCGTAGCCCGAATGCGGTCTCCTATGGCGTTTCGTGGCGCGCCGCGCCCAGGCTGGCGGCGGCGGCGGCGGAGTATCTGTTTCGCCGCAAGGGGTTTTTCGCCGGCTCGATGATCGAAGGCGGCGGCTTTATGCGGACGGCGCCGGGATTGGACCGCTCCGACATTCAATGCACGTTCCTGCCCGGCGTGCGCAACGCCAGAGGCGGCGTGCTTGGCGCCGGGCACGGCTTTACCATGACCGTGGTGCTGCTCCGCCCGAAAAGTCACGGCGAGATCAGGATCAAAGACGCCGAGGCTGCAACACCGCCGATCATTGATCCGAAGTTCTTTTCGGAGCCCGAGGATATGGACGTCTTGCTGCGCGGCTTCAAGATCGGCCGGCGCATCATGGAAGCACCAGCGTTCGACGCTTATCGGAAAATCGAAAGCCGCCCGGGCAAGGACGTGCAATCGGATGAAGACTTGATGGAATATATCCGCAATTTCGCGGCCACCATTTTTCATCCGGTTGGCACCTGCAAAATGGGCCAAGGCGACGGCGCGGTGGTTGATGACCAGCTCCGTGTCCATGGGATAGAGGGTTTGCGCGTCGTCGATGCGTCGATCATGCCGGTGATCACCGGCGGCAATACCAATGCGCCGACCATTATGATTGCCGAAAAAGCTTCCGACATGATCCTTGGGAGGCCCGCCCCGGCGGCGGCTGAAGTGACCATCGAAAACGGCCGCGCCCAGGTGACAGCATAAGATACCAAGTCTGTGAATAACGCTCTGTTGAATGGATGCGGCTAATTGTTTATAGCTAAAGCATATTGGTCGCCAGCAAGGTGATCGAAGCTTTCCTTGGGAGGAATTCAGTATGAAGAAATTATTGGCAATTACCGCTTCTGCCGTGGTGCTGATGGGGGCGACCGCCGTCCTTACCGGTCCGGCATCGGCGAAAACATTTAAGCTCGGCCTGACCGCGCCGTTCACCGGCCCGTTCGCCGTTTGGGGCAAACAGTTCCAGCAATCGGTCGAGGCCTTTCAGGCCGCCAACGGCGATTCGGTAAACGGCAACAAGGTTGAAATCGTTTATCGGGATGCTGGCGGTCCGAACCCGGCCAAGTCCAAGCAATTGGCCGAAGAATTGGTCTTGCGCGAAAAAGTCGACATGCTGGTCGGCTACGCCTTCACCCCCAACGCCATGGCGGTTGGTAAGGTCGCAACCCAGTCGAAGACCCCAGTCATTATCATGAACGCGGCCACCGGGCGCATCACGCGCGGCTCAGAATATTATGTGCGCGTCTCCATGACCCTGCCGCAGATGGTCTCGCCAATGGGTCCCTGGGCCGTCAAACACGGCATCAAGTCGGCCTATGTGCTGGTCAGCGATTACGCGCCCGGCCATGACGCCGAGGTTTTCTTTGCAAAGAACTTCGAAAAGGCCGGCGGCAAGATCGTTGGCGGCGCCCGCATGCCGCTCTCGACCACCGATTTCTCGGTCTATGTGGAAAAGGCGCTGCAGGCCAAGCCCGATGCCCTTTACATGTTCATGCCGGCGGGCGCGCCTTCTATCGCGTTCGTGAATACATATGCGGAACGCGGCCTGAAAAAAGCTGGCATCAAGCTGCTTGGCTCCGGAGAAACGCAGGAATTGTTCCTGCCCAATTTTTCCGATGATGTGATCGGCACGTTCACCTCGTTCCATTATACAGAGACCAATAATCGGCCTCAGAACAAGGCTCTGTGGGCAGCATTGCGGAAAACCGCCGGTCCGAAAGCGGTTCCCGATATTGCCACGCTGGCAGCCTGGGACGGCATGACCTTGATCTACAGAGCCCTCAAGAAGCTTGGCCCCGACGCCAAGGGCATGGATTACGTCAATTTCATGAAGGGCCAGAAACTGGAAAGCGCGCGCGGGCCGATCGTGATCGATCCCGACGAGCGCGAGGTTATCCAGAACATCTATATCCGCGAAGTGCGCAAAGTGAATGGCAAGCTGGTCAATGTGGATATCGAAACCATTCCCATGGTTAAGGACCCGTGGAAACTTGAAAATCCAAAATAATAATAACCATTTCAAGTAGCTGGAATTTGGCGGGGCGGCTCATCGCCGCCCCGCTTCCGGTTACCAATTAACTGAAACAAGACACGCCGAAATCATGAGCCTGGTCTCATTCCTCACAATTTTGCTCGACGGGCTAGCCTTCGGAATGATCCTTTTCATCATTTCGGTGGGGCTCACCATCACTATGGGCCTGATGCGCGTCATCAACCTGGCGCACGGCGCCTTCGCCATGGTCGGCGGCTATGTGGTCGCAATTTTGACCGGCGACGGCATGAACTTATGGCTGGCAATTTTGATCGGCTGCACGGCGGCGGGGTTGCTCGGAGGCCTGGCCGAGATGACGATCCTGCGCCCCTTGTACCGCAAAGGCGAAATGGCGCAGGTGTTGCTGACTTTTGGTTTGGCGTTTGTATCAATTTCGGCACTGACCGAAATTTTCGGGCCCAATCCGATCCCCGTGGTGTTCCCCGATTATATGACCGGTCAGCTTGATATCGGGTTCCGCACCTACCCGGCCTACCGGCTGTTTCTCATCGGGGTGGGTTTGGTCATGGCCCTTTGTCTATGGTACTTGATCGACAAAACCCTTTATGGTGCGCGCCTTCGGGCCGCCGTGGATAACCCGAATATGGCCCGCGCCGTTGGCATGAATGTCAGCTTTCTATTCACCATCACCTTTGTTGGCGGTAGCGCGCTGGCTGGGTTGGGCGGTGCCATCGGCGCCGGTATTTTGCCGTTGGAGCCGTTTTATTCCCTCAAATATGTGGTGCTGTTTCTTATCGTCGTGATCGTCGGCGGCGAGGGCAGCTTCAAGGGATCGTTCGCGGCGGCGATCGCCGTCGGGCTGGTCGATACCGCCGGTAAGTTTCTGATCCCCGATGTGGCGCCCTACTTGATCTACATCGTTGTCTTCCTGTTATTGCTATGGCGGCCGAACGGCCTGTTGCCGCCGAAATCGGTGGCGTGATGAACGATCCGGTCAATAGCAATTTCGAAAATCGCGGTCCGGCCATGGCCAATATGAATATTTCCATGTCGCCCAAATCCCTTGGCCATCTGGTGCCATGGGCGGTGGCCATCGCTTTCTTTTTTCTATTCCCCGAGCGGCTTGGTCAGTGGACCGAGATTCTAATCTGGGTATTGTTTACCATTTCCATGGATCTGGCTCTTGGCTATGCCGGCATCGTTACCCTCGGCCACGCCGCGTTTTTCGGCATCGGCGCCTATACCGCCGGTTTGATGTCGATCCACGTTACCGGCGATCCGATCATCGGCATGGTGGCGGCGACGGTGCTGGCCGGTATTGCCGGGCTGATCACCGGCATGCTGATCCTGCACACCACCGGGGTGACGCTCCTGATGCTGACCCTGGCGATAGCGGCGATGCTTGAAAACTGGGCCAACCGCGCCACCAAGATCACCGGCGGCGATGACGGTCTGCAGGGCATGGAATTGGGCAACCTGTTCGGAATTTTTGAGTTTAATTTTTTCGGCGTTACCGCTTTTTGGTATGCGCTAGGGGTTCTGTTTATCTGGTTTCTCATCGCCTACCGGATTGTTCGCTCACCGTTCGGGCGCTCCATCGACGGCATTCGCCAAAACGCCAACCGCATGCGCGCCATCGGCACGCCGGTCTGGTGGCGGCTTGTGGTTATGTACGGGGTGTCGGCGGCGATGGCCGGCTCGGCTGGAGCGCTGACCTCCTACAAGACCGAGTTTGTCGGGCTGACGGTGCTGCAGCTGCTGACCTCGGGTATCGTTGCGGTGATGCTGATCCTCGGCGGCCAGAAAACCATTTATGGCGCGTTTTTCGGCGCCGCCATTTACATCATGGTGCGCGACACAGCCGCTGAAACCTATCCGTTCCTCTCCGAAGCGATCATCGGGATCATGTTGATCCTGGTTGTCTTATTCTTAGAAGACGGCGTCATGAGCGTGCCGAAAATCTTGCGGCGCCGCCCCAAGAAGGCAGCGGAATAGATGAACGCTCAGGCAGAACCAATCCTCTCGGTCAGGGGCTTGTGCAAAAATTTCGGTGCCCTCACGGTGGCCCAGAACATTCACTTGGATCTTCGCCCCGGCGACCGGACCGGGTTGATCGGACCCAACGGCGCCGGCAAGACCACCTTCGTCAATCTTCTGACCGGCGTCCTTAAAATCGATGCGGGTGAAATCATCTTAGGCGGCACCTCTATCGCCAATGCCAAAGCCGAAGAACGGGTGCGCTTAGGGCTAGCCCGCACCCATCAGATCAACACGCTATTGCTCGAAAGCCCGGCGCGGGAAAACATCGCTGTTGCCATCGCCGAGCGCGAAGGCTTCGCCTGGCGCTCCATGCGTTTCGAAAAACAGTGGCAGCAATGCATCGAGGAAGCCGATGCCCGCCTCGACGAAATGGGCATCGCTGAAATTGGCGGTGTTGAGGTTCGCCACCTGCCATATGGCGAGCAAAGGCTGTTGGAAATCGCCATCGCCATGTCTTTAAAGCCGCGTGTCCTTTTGCTTGATGAGCCGGGCGCCGGCGTGCCGTCGACGGAAGCCCACGTTATCCATGATGCCCTTGACCGGCTGCCTAGTGATATCGCGATCCTGTTGATCGAACACGATATGGATCTGGTGTTCAAATTTGCAAAAGAAATCGTGGTGCTGGTACAGGGCGCGGTCTTGATCCAGGGCGAGCCCGATGTGATTGCCGCCGATGCCGAGGTTCGCTCGGTCTATCTGGGAAGGAGCCGGGATTGACTGGGGCCACCAGCATCGGTTTGAGCGTGGAAAATCTGTTCGCGGGGTATGGCGAGACCGTCGTGCTCGACGACGTGTCCCTGGATGTGCCGGCCGGTGGCACGCTCGCGGTTTTGGGGCGCAACGGCGTTGGCAAGACCACGTTGCTGACCACCATCATGGGCTTTACCACCCGTCACAATGGCTCGGTCAAGCTGGATGGACGCGCCATCGAAAATGATCCGACGCATAAGAGAGTGCTGGCCGGCATCGGCTATGTACCTCAGGAGCGGGAGATTTTTCCGTCCCTGTCGGCGGAAGAAAACCTTCTGGTCGCGCTGCGTCCCGGTGGCTGGTCGGTGGAAGCCGTATACGAGTTGTTTCCGCGCCTCGCCGAACGGCGCCGCAACGCCGGCAACAAACTATCGGGGGGCGAGCAGCAGATGTTGGCGGTGGGCCGGGCGTTGGTTGGTGGACCGCAGGTGCTGCTGCTCGACGAGCCGATGGAAGGTTTGGCGCCGGTGGTGGTCGAGGCTCTGTTCGATGCTCTGGCCAAAGTGCGCGACGAAAGCGGCGTCACCATGATTTTGGTGGAACAGCATATCGATCTGGCCATCGAATTTGCCACGGATGCCATCGTACTGGATCGCGGCAAGGTGGTCTGGCGCGGCACCACCGAGGAATTGGGCGCCGACGAGGCCATGCAAGCCAGCCTCTTGGGCGTCGGCGTCGAAGACGGCGGCTGAGACTTTTTAGTACTCCAATGACGGCGGCGCGGCGCGCCCCCGGATCAAATCCGAAGCTTTCTCGCCGATCATGATGGCCGTGGCGTTGGTGTTGGCGCCGGTGACCGTCGGCATGATCGAGGCATCGGCGACGCGCAAGCCTTGCAGCCCACGCACCCGCAAATCCCCATCGACCACCGAGGTGTCATCGATACCCATGCGGCAGGTGCCGACGGGATGATGATCCACTTCAACGCTTTCCCGAATATAGGCGTCGATTTCGTCGTCGGACTGGCAGGCGGGCCCGGGTTTCAACTCCTGCTCGGCCAGGCCGGCCAGGGGCTCGGCGCCGACGATTTTGCGCACCGCGCGAATACCGGCGCGGCAGGTTGCCCGGTCGGCTTCCTCGGTCAGGAAATTGAACTGAATGCGGGGATGGTCTTGGGGGGCCGCCGATTTCAAGGTTAGTTGGCCCCGGCTTTCCGGGTGCAGCATGACAATGCGGAAGGTAAAGCGGTGGCCGCGCGGCTTTTTGATGAACGGAAACCACATATGCGCGTCGAGGGCCACCGGGCTCATCAGAAATTCGATGTCGGGCACTTCGAGGCCTTCGCGCGTGCGGATAAAAGCCGAGCCGGTCATCGGCAGCGACGCGGCTGTGCCTTTGTGGGTCAGGAACCAGCGCGCCACCGAAAGCGCGACGCGGTCGGCGCGCAGCAAAGGATCAAAGCTGATCGGCTGGTTGCATTCGTACGTGGTGTGGAACGACAGATGATCGTGTAGATTGCGCCCGACATTGGGGGCGTCCAGAACCGTTTCGATACCCAGTTCCGCCAGCTCGGCCCCCGGGCCGATGCCGGACAGCAATAAAATCTGCGGCGAATTGTAGGCGCCGGCGCTCAAAATAACTTCGCGCCTGGCCGTCGCATTATGGATTTGGCCGCCCTTGGCATACCGGACACCCTGGGCTCGGCCATTCTCGACAATGATTTTGTGCACCAGGGCGTTTGTTTCCGCCTTCAGGTTGGGCCGCGCCAGGGCCGGATGCAGGTAGACCCTGGCGGTGGAGGCGCGGCGCCCGTTCTTGATGGTGAAATCGGTGGGCCCGATGCCTTCCGGCTCCGCCCCGGCCAGATCGCCGGACGCCGGAAAACCGGCGGCGATGCCCGATTGCACCAGATGGTGATAGAGCGGGCTCTGGGTTTGAGGCGCCGAAACGCCGAGCGGCCCGTCGGCGCCATGATGGCTGGTCTCGCCGCGCCAATTGCTTTCGGCGCGCTTGAAATAGGGCAGCACATCGCCAAAACCCCAGCCGGTCAGTCCCATCTGGCGCCATTGATCATAATCGAGGGGGTGGCCCCTGGCATAGACCATGGCGTTGATCGAAGACGAGCCGCCGAGTACGCGTCCGCGCGGCAAGAATATGTTGCGTCCATCGAGCCCCGGTTCCGGCTCCGTATGATAGCCCCAATTGTAGCGGGGATCGGGCCAGATTTTGCGCATGGCAAGCGGCATCGCCAGGAACGGATTACGGTCCGGCCCGCCGGCTTCCAGCACCAGCACGCTGGTCCCGGCATCCTCGCTCAGCCGATTGGCCAGCACGCAGCCCGCCGATCCCGCCCCGATGATGATGTAGTCGAACTCCGCCATGATACCCCCAGCCCCTGATAATTATTTCTGGGTTCCGACTTTGCCATATGGTTTCGCTGGGGCAACGGTAAACTTAATAATATTGGCAGGGACACAGGCGCTCGGGACCGGTACAATCGCTGCCGCGCAAAGCCAATGGGGAATACCGAAATGTCTGATACAGCCGTTACCACCGCCACCAAAATCGTCCGCCGACCGGCCGCCGCAAAATCGTGGGACGTGGAGGCCGATATTTGTGTCGCCGGGGCCGGGATCACGGGTATTTCGGCGGCCATCGAAGCGGCCAGGCTGGGGCGCCGGGTGGTGCTGGTGGATTCCCTGCCGGCCCTTGGCGGCCAGGCGGTCAATTCCATCATCGGCACCTTTTGCGGCATGTTCCACAACGGCCCCGACCGCTATCAGTTCACCTATGGCATCGCCGATGAAATTCTCACTGATCTCGGCGCTTCGGGCGATTTGTATTACCGCATCGGGCCCGGCTGGACGACGGTATTCTATGATGAAGTGGCGCTAGGCCGCTGGATTGAGGAAGCGGTCAAAAAGGCCGGCATCGAAATGGTGCTCGGTGCCAATATCCGGGCCGCCAGTTTTGAAAACCGGCGCATCCAGGAATTGGATATCTCCACCCGCTATGGCGACGTGCGGGTGCATGCCGATGGATTTGTCGATGCGTCGGGCGATGCGGTGCTTGCCTGGCTGGCCGGGCTGGAATGCCGGGAGCCCGCAGACGGGCCGATTTACGGCACGCAAATGGTGGTTCTCGAAAACGTCCATATGGACAAGCAGCCAAGCCGGGAAGAGCTGGCCGCGCGGATGGAGGAAAAAGCCCGCGAATATGGCGTTGTCCGCGAAGACGGCTTGGCGTTTTTCTTTGAGGGCAAGGATACGGTTGCCCTCAACATGACCCATATGGAAACGCCGCTGGAGCCGCTGGCCGCCTCCAAGATGGGCCTCGAAGGGCGCGCCCAGACACGCAACGCCATCGATTTTCTGAAATCCGAATTTCCGGACTGCTTCCGTGATGCCAGCGTCCGCGCCTATGGCTTCCCCGGCATTCGCCAGACCCGCTGGATCAAGGGCGCCTACCAGTTGAACGTCGAAGACGTGCGCTCAGGCAAAGAATTCGATGACGCCGTGGCGCGCACCGCCTGGGGGTTGGAGATTCACGACGACAAGCACAAACTTTATTGGGAAGGCTTCGACAAGGGCCCGCACGTGCATCAGGTGCCGCTGTCCACCATGATCTCGGCGGACGCCGATAATTTGGTAGCCGCCGGGCGCTGCATCGATGGCGACGTGGCGGCGCTCTCCAGCGTCCGCGTCATGGGCCCGTGCATGGCCATGGGCGCGGCGGCGGCCCATTCCCTTGATCTTGCGGGATCGGGCAGCGTTCATCAGATCGACATGGCGGCCTTGAAAGACCGATTGAAGGATAATCTGGAGCGCCGGGATTACCGGGACGAGGCGTGCCCCTAGAGAGGCGTGTCCCTAAAACAGACCCTCTTGCATCAATAAGGCCTTCAGACCCATCAGGCTTTGGGCCGGAATGTTACTAGGAATATGTGGCGTCATGCCGCGCAATGACACGGTTGCCCAGCCGTCCGGTGTCTTTTGCATGGCCCAAAAACCGGCCCAGGAGGATACGCGGCCAAACGCCTCGCCAACCGCCTTGGTGATGCCCGGATGGAACACCGTGTCCCGCGCTTCGTCGTAACATTTATCGACGCTGGGCTGTTCGTCCAATATCGACAAGCCGCATTCCCCGGCCTGCAATTCTAGATCGTCGCCGCAAATGATGCCGCCTTCGCGCACCAGTCCGGCGCTGTTTTCGATATCCGTCCGGACGCCCGCGTAGGTGTGATCGGCATCGATATAGACCAGGTCATAGGCGCCGGGTTCCAGCAAAGGCAAAACATCGTTGCTCCAGCCATTGCGAATTTCGACATCGATGCCGGCGGCCAGGAAGCCAATATTGTGGCGAAACATTTCGAACGGCTCGCCGCGCAGCAAAGCCGCGTCCATATCGTGATCGACGATGCCGACGTTGGTCTGCAAATCCACATAGGGCTGCCACGCATCGACACAGGTTATCTTGCCCTCACCGGCGAAATACAGTTGGATCGCCTCGCCCCAGGTCAGGGCCGAGGCCCCGCACCAAGAGCCCACTTCCAGGACTTGCACCTTGCCGGCGCGGCTTTCTTGCGCCAGCCGCCACATGGCTCCGATCATGAATATCTGACGCAAGGGGTTGGCGGTGGCGCCGAAGACGCCGTCAAGAATGGGGTGGTCGGGCCACGGCTCAAATGTAGAGGGATCGGTTGCCGGCTGCATGATCCGAACAGTAGCGGTGAAATCTATTCCAACTGGTTAATTTTTGCCGCCTAGTTGCTGGCGCACATAGTCCCAGTCGCGGGCGAAGCGGTAGGAATTGCGCGCCGGCGGCTGCGGCGATTGGGTTTCGAGCCAGCGCACGGTGGTGTCGCTGCGGTTATAGAAAGCGTGCGTGCAGCCGACGCCGGCCCAC
>JABHAA010000001.1 GCA_018674495.1 Rhodospirillaceae bacterium
GGGGCACGATGCCAACTATTTCGTACTCCAGTGTCAGCTTTTATTCCGGTCATCAGGTAAACAGGGACTCGGCCCATCCTTATCGTCAACCCTCAACGGCGCGCGCCGCGACCACCACAACCGTAGTCGTGATTCCGAAAAATCTATTTTCGGCCAAAGTGGTAAGGTGTGAGAACGCCGGAGCAATAATCCACCACTGAGAAGCGGCCGGATCGTCTTCAACCCCTTCTTGAAGGGACCCCGGAGATGAAGCGGAAAAGAACAACGTTACATCCATCGGAGTGGCCCGAGCTTGATCAGAAACTCTGGCAAGCCGCCAATAGTTTGGGCGGCTTCCTGGAGCCAGACGGCAGGGCCGTTCACTGGCGAGACAAGACCCGGAAGGGTGTCGTCAAGCGCTATGGATTATGGTTGGGGTATTTGAACGAAACGGGTCAGATTGGCGAATGCACCTCGCCCGCCGGCCGCATCAGCGAGGAAGCCCTCGCGGGTTATGTCGACTGGCTGGAAGACCGTGGCAATGCTTCAACCACGATGGCGTCGGCCGTCCGTGATCTCGTTGAGGCTCTGCGGGTCATGGAGCCTGGAGCCGATATCCACTTGCTTAAAGAACTGAACATTACCCTTCATGCCCGCCAAGAACCCACCCGGGAGAAGCACACCCGTATTATGCATCCCGACGAGAACGGCGACGATCAATCAGATCCGCGCATTCCTGATCGAACAGGGGATAACGGTTCGCACCGGCGCCGATGCCTTGCGCAATTCACTTTTTGTAATTCTGCAAAACCGTTCCGACGAGATATCACCGCGCATGAACGATCTTATTGTCGGCCTCTACGAAGACTAGCATAGGCTTGACGAACGCATTGAGACAATCACCGGTGAGATCGAGGCGGTCAGTAAAACCGAGACAAACTGCCAAAGGCTGATGAGCGTTCCCGTAATCCACATCATCATGGATAACTACGCCACCCACAAAACAAAAGAGGTCAAGGCCTGGCTGGCGCGGCGCCCACATTATTATGTGCATTTCACACCAACATCCGCACCGTGGATCAATCAGATAGAGCGCTGGTTTGCTGAACTCACGCGCAAACAATTGAAGCGCGGCGTCCATACAACAGTCAGGGAGTTGGAGGCCGACATAATGAACTTCGTCAAAGTCCACAACCAAAATCCAAGGCCATACCAGTGGACAAAATCAACCGACGAAATATTGGCATCGGTCAAACGATTTTGCCATCGCGTCGAGAATAACTTATGTGCCGAACTTTAGATTCAGATGACTAGCACCAGAAATTCGACGTTCAGGCAACAACTGCCTGGGTGCTAGTGGCACTGCTCCAGATGGGCGCGGCAACGTTCATTTGGTCCCTAATATTCACGATCACCCGCTCAGCCGTATCACCTGCCCGGGTGATGCACTCAGCAACGGCGGGACCGCTAAAATAGTTTCCCGTAATAAACAGTCCCGGCACCCGCCTCTCGGCGTCCATCAAATTTGCCACGCGCTCCTGATGGCCCAAGCGGTACTGGGGCAGTCCCCTTGGCCAATGGCGCACACAGGCAACTTCCGGTTCTCCCGACGCGCCTAAAAGACCAGCAAACTCCTCCCGCGCCAATGCTATGAGCTCGCTCGCCGGCAATTCCGCTAAATGGGGTGCGCGCGCGCCGCCGAAATATGCGGCGAGAGATACGTGGCCTTCCGGCGCCCTTCCTGGGAACATCGTTGAGCAAAATTGTGACCCTGACATGTTCAAACCCTCGTTCTCGGGCGATAGAAAACCGAGGCCATCTAAAGGGTGCGCTACCCGGCCCCGCCGGTAGCCCAGATAGACAACAGCGAGCGGCGGCGCGACGATGGCACCAGCGGCACCAGCAGCGATATCGTCCAAGCTTTCAAGCATGCACGCCGCCACGTGGGGCTGTGTGGCCATCACCAAAGCGCCCGCCTTGACGCTTCCCGCAGCCCCAACATCGACCGCGAAACCGTCCCCGGATCGGCGGATACAGCGCACCGTCACGCCCGTTCTAACGCGCGCGCCGAGGCTTCGAGCAAGGGCGCTGGGCAAGGTGCCGATGCCATTTTTCCAAGAAAATAGCCTGCTGCTAGGCATCTTGGCGCCCTGGCGGTGGCGTTTAACCAGACCGGCGGCGATCGACCCGTGGGCTTGCTCCAACTGGGCGAGTTTCGGAAATCCAGCGGTGACGGACAGCTCGTCCGCACGGCCAGCATAGATACCAGCAACCAGCGGATCGATCACTTTGTCCGCAAATTCCTTGCCAAAACGGCGCGCCGAAAAATCCGCGATACTTTCCTCCCGCTCACTTCGATAGCGGGGCACCATAAATTCCATCATCAACCTGAGGCGGCCTTTTACGGACAAATAGTCTGAGGCCAAGAAGCCCAACGGGTGGGCAGGGATGCCTTGCAACTCACCATCGCCGACCAAGTAGCGCCGCTTGACGCCAGCGCCCAACTCACATTGCTCATTGGTAAGCGCGACACGCGCTGATAGGCCAAGTGCAGCGGACGACAAAGCGTTGACGGTGCTTGGTCCATGTTCCATCAGATAGCCGTCGAGCCGTTCGGAAACGGCATTGCCGCCGGCGCGTATCTGACGTTCGAGGACGATCACATTCAGGCCTCTTGCTTGAAGCTCATAGGCTGTGGCGAGCCCCGAAATGCCACCACCGATGACGGCAACGTCATAGCTCATGGGGTCTCTCCGTTATTTGGCCGTACCGGCAAAGCTGCACCGAAGCGCCGCTTCGCCATTTGGCTGAGATCGTCAGCGGTCACGACGCCGCGCCCCTCACCGCGGACATAGTCCTCAGCCCGGCCCCGGATCATGCGCCTTAGAAATGGCGGGATACGTGCAAAGCGTTCTTCGGCTTCACGGGTCCAGTTTAAAGTGTCTCCGATGGCCTTCATAGGTTCGATCACGGCTTCGCCCTTGGGCGTGTAATCACAAAGGAAATCTTCGCCCATCAATTCGCCGTCCCGGGCTAGCGGACGGGCGCGGCAACCGCCGCAGAGTTTCCGGTATTCGCATTCGCCGCAGCGGCCCTTCGGGCTGGGCGCGCGCAGTTGCTGAAACATGGGCGCTGATTGCCAAATCTCGGCAAACGATTGATTGCGGATCGAGCCGACGCTGTCTTCGATGTAGGGACACGCCGTAACCTCGCCCAAGGGCGTCACCCGGCAATAGCGGCTGCCGGCCAGGCATCCGCCCGCTTCATAACCTTGCGCCAGGGTAATTGGCCATTCGGGGTCAAGCTCGATCGCCATGCGTTTGAAATGGGGGGCGCATTTGGCCCGTATCAGTAGTTCCGGCTCCTGATGGGCTGCCAAAGTGACGCGGCGAAGGACATTGTCATAAACTTGCGCCGAGATATTGGTAACCGTCTCGCCCCGGCCAGTGCACACCAGGAAAAATACATTCAACACCAAGGCTTCGGAGCGCCTGGCAAAATCGATCATGCTTTCCAGTTCGTGGGCGTTGTCGTCGGTGACGGAGAAGTGAAGCTGATAGGCGAGCCCTTCGGCGCGGCAGGCATCAATGGCGTTCATGGTATGCGCCCAAGCACCGGGCACGCCGCGAAAGGCGTCGTGGTAGGCCGGGTCGAGGGAATCCAGACTGATGCCGATACCGCTGACACCAGCTTTTTTAAGCCTGCGAACACGTTTTGCATCCAGCGCCATGCCGTTGCTGCCGATAACAACCATCAATTCCATGTCGGCGGCATGGCGCGCCAATTCGTCCAGATCAGGACGCAGAAGCGGCTCGCCGCCGGTCAGCACGATCATGGTTTCGCCGCCAAGGGATGCAATATCGCCGATCAATGCTTTGCATTCGTCGGTGCTCAATTCGCCCTCAGTGCCGTCCTGGCGGGTTCCGGCATCCAGATAGCAATGCTTGCAAGCCTGGTTGCAGCGGCGGGTGAGGTTGAGCGCCACCAGAAACGGCGCCTCCACGGGCCTCATCTTTAGTGGGGAAGCGTTCAAGGGATCAGCCTTCCCCGCCATAGGGATTTGTCTTGCCGTTGGAATGAAATTCGCCGGACCCTTTCCAGCTGCTGGCGGCCTTATCGACGGCGGCGGCGGATACACGGTCCAGACCCAGCTCCCGGGCACAACGCTCGATCTCCAACTCGACCATGGGGCGGATAAAATCTGGAATCTTCGCAGCCCTCGCAGCGGCGTCCGCGTCCCATTCCATGGCGCGCTCCTGCCTTGCCGAGCCGGCGCCCCATTCGGCATATTTTTCAGCCACAAGTTCTGTGGTAATGGTTTGCACGCCGTTTTTCCTGGCGAACGCCTCAATCCGCTGGCGGGTCATGTCACGCATGAAGCCTTCGGGAATCCTGGCCATGCGGGCCTCGCCGTCTTCGCTCCATTGCAAGCTTGCGGTGCGTTGCTCCTGTTTTCTCTTTTTAACCGCCTTACCCATGGCTTTGCGCGAGGCCTGCAAACCGGCCTCGGCAATATCCAGGGTAATCTCTATTGTGCCGCGTTCTACCGCTGCTGCTTCGATGCGGTCGCGGGCGGTATCACGCATGGTTTCGGGCACCCGGGACAGCCGTGCCATCGCCGCCGCCGCCCAGGTGAAATCACCCGCATTTTCTTTGCTATCGATAAACGGCGACACATGTTTAGCCAGAACATCGGCCGAGCCTTCCCGGCGGGCGCGCTTTTCGGCCCTAAGCCGGATACCCGATTTCATTGCCGGTTCCACATAATTTTCGACCAATGCCGTGGCCTCGGCACTCCATGCGACGGCCTGATCATCGGCCAATTGCTCGTTCGATTTGCCGCCCGGCATCATCTGGAAAGCAACCTTTTCAACAATATCTCGGGTGATGAAGGTATGACCCGCTTCGTGGGCAAAGCGGATCACCGCTTTTCTGGCCATGCCCTGGACAAAATCCGGCGCGCGCGAAAGAAATTCCTCGGCCTCGGTGCTCCAGGAGGTGGTTTCCTCGGCGATGACATCCATCGGCGGCGTATAGGAATATTGACCAATCCACACATGGCAGGGGGCCTGGCGCAAAATGTTTTCTGCGTTGCCGCCGATATCGAGGGAATTGTCCGCATGGACGCCGGTCATACCGACCATCAACAGGCTGGCTCCCGCTTCGCGCGCATATTCGGAAATCACCTTAAAGGCCTTGCCGTCGAGCAGTTTGGTCGCGATCTCGACACCTTCCCCGGTGGCGATTTTCTCGGCCACGTCAAGATGCGACTGATAGATTTTGGCAATACCTTCGTCGATCAGTTCTTCGTGGAGCTGTTCCTGTTCACGGAAGCGGAAGACTTTGCCGGCCTCTTCGGAAAGAACTCCGGCGATCTTGTTGAATGCAACGTAGTGGTAATAAGGGTCGTAAGCGGCGACGACACGGATTTCAGCATCCACCCGGCGGCCAATCTCGAAGGCGCGGCGAAGCACTCCGTAGGATTTTGATGAGCCGTCTATGGCGACAACGATGGGACCGTCGCCGATGGCCAGGGAGGCATCCTTGATCACCAGCACATCAATGGGACTGCGCCGCACAACCCGTTCGCAAACCGTGCCGATGAGGCTCCCGGGCACGGCGCCGAGACCGAGAGCGCCAAGGGCCAGAACATCGAAATCGCCTTCCTCGGCGGCGTCGACTATGCGGCGGTAATTCTTGCCCTCGGGGCTGAGGCGCTGGAAGGGAATGTCGGCAGACTTGCAGGTTGTCTCGGCAACATCGTGATAGCTGTCGGTGATGATGCTCAATCCTCGGGTGATCAAATCATCGTGGACATCCCGCTGGTACTGCATTTCCTCCTCTTCAAGGTATCGTTCCGGCAAGCCGCCTTCCATCTGGCGGAAGCGGGCGTCGTGTAGGCGCGCGGCATAGGCGTGGATGCCGGTAATTTCCCCGTCAAAGGCTGGCTGCACCAATCGAAGCGCTTCGTCGAGGGCGCGGTCGGCTTGCTCCGATGCATCGAGCGCCACTAGGATTTTGGATAATCTCGGTTGGCCGTCCGCCGCGTACGCTGTATCGGGTTCGCCGGACAGGGCCGCAGCTGGCTGGGATGGGTTCATAAATCGCCTCCTTCACGAAACATGTATTGTTTTACCCTTGGCGAAGGGGCCGTCACTTGATCCCTGTCAACCGCCACTTTACCGGTGCTCTGGCTGCGGCGAATTCCGCCGTAAACGTAGAAAACCAGGCCTGCGGCCACCAAAAATATATAGAAATATTCGAGCGCAACGGCGGCCCGCCAAGACAGCATGGCATCGAGGGTGCCGACAAAAATCAGCAACACGCCGAACAGGCGTGGGATGACGCCTTTCTGGATGCCCCGCTCGTCGGTCTGGCGAGTGCTCATGCGCCGCTCTCTGGCCTGGCCTTGGCGGTGCGCGCCCACCAGATCAGCAACCCGGCCAGGATCAGGGCGGTCAGGATACCGGCGAGCAAGGGTTTGGCGCCTGCTTCGGGCTTCAATTGCAGCCAATACCAGGTGGTCAGGGTATGGCTGCGGTCATTTTCGCCGTTGCTGCCATCCCACGCCGAAAAAGCGATGGGAATAAATTCGCCTTCGCGGAACTGTAGGTCTTTGCCGGCGTCGGCGGTGGCGCGCGCCCGCTTCATAATCACCCGCCAGATACCGTTGTCGTAGATACCAGTGGCACTGACACCGCCATTGGCGCGTTTATCAACATTGCCGAGGCCCCTTGCGGTCATGACCTCTACTGTTTCCGGTGCCTTGGTGGTGCCCGATTGCCATTTCCAGAGATTGACCGGATGGGTGGCGTCGCCCCAGATGAAATAAGGTTTCTCGGAGCCATCGGCCGGTTCAATGGGAAGCTGTACGGCGACGGCATCAGGGCCCATATCGGGCTCGGCGATCTTCGCCGCGTCGGCATCGCCGGGGATGCTTTTGGTGCGGTCGTCCCATTCGATCAGGAACGCAATTTCATCGTCGTTATAGAGGGCGCGGGCCGTGATTGTATCGTTCGACGGCGTAAAGAAGCGCGGCTTGGCTATGATCTGGGGCAACAGGAAGAATGTCGTTCTCTCGGCCCCATCCCAAGCCGCGTCGCCGGGCTTGGCTGGCAACGCGCCCACAATCCGCGCCGCCTTGATGACCGTGTTTTCAGCGCGTACCGGCTGTCCTGAAGCTGCCAAGGATGCGACATAATTGGCGACTTGCCAGCGTTCTTCTATAGACAATTTTTTTTTGCTTTTGGGATCGGCGAAGGAAGGCATTTGGGTGCCGGTGATTCCAGTAGTGATGCGCCGGTATATATCCCTCGGCTGGGTGGAAACCCGATAGGTCCACGGCTTGGTCAAGTTGCGCGGCCAGGTTCGGGCTCCGGAATCGTCCTTGAGGCGCTTGACCGCGTCGCCGCGTCCATCCCGCCCATGGCATTCGGAGCAACGCTCGCCTTCGTGGAACAGCTTATCGCCAGCGGCAATGCTTTCAGGCGAGGAGGCAATTTCGGTGCCGTAATCGATTTGCTCTTCCGGCTTTTCCTCTTCGATCTCGGCAAATATTTTGAGGTAAAGCACAAGATCGATGATGTCCTGCTCGCTCAATATGTCTTTCCAGCCGGGCATGGCGGTTCCCGGCATGCCGTCACGGATCATGCGCAGGATATCATCGTCGTTGGGCACCGGTTCGTCGGTGCCGGTGGTTTTGAACTTATAAAGTGCCTCTGTGAAATCGCGGGGCGGCGGATTGAGCCGCTTGGCGCCCGGGCCGCCGCCATCGCCGTCCTCGCCGTGACACATGAGGCAGCGCTGGATATAGATTTTTGCGCCACGCGCCTTGTCCGCCGGCGCCGACGCGGCCGCCCCGGCGAAGAAGATAACGGCGATGACAACCAGCCATCTAATCATGATCGCCTCCCCCGAAACTGCGCGGCCGCTGGCCGGTGTAGTCATAGAGGAAGAGAATTACTTTCCAGATTTCCTCCTCGCTGAGAAAATCCTTCCACACCGGCATGGATGAAATCCATGGGGCGGCTTCCTTGGGCAGGCCCGGCCCGCCAGAGGCAATTCGCCAAAACAGATAGCTTTCCTGTAGCTGGGCGATGGTTCCAACATCTTGAAAATTGGCCGGCACCGGGTTCAAGGCCTCGGCATACGGGCCTTTGCCGTCCAGCTTGTCACCATGGCAGAAATGGCAGTTCTGGATGTAGACCGCCGCACCTTCCTGCACCAATTTGCGGAATTCGCCCGGATTTTCCTTCTCCAAGCGTCGGAAGGGGTTATTCATATTAATGATGTCGAAGTTTTTGCCGTAGGCCTTCAACCTGCTTGGTGGCGCCGGATGGATGGAGCGCAGTTCCACCGGCGCTTCAAAGCTGGGGCTCATTTGGTCAAAGCTGTACCAGCCGGCAGCCAGCGGCAGGACCACGAAGACGATATTTCGCAATCCCCGGCGGGACGGGTCCTCCACCAGAGACCTGATAGGCGCCACCAGTTCTCGCGCCCCTGCGTCGGTGAAGGTGAACACCATGAAGACACCGGCGAAGGTGAAGAACATATACATGGCGAGGAGACTGGCCGGGATGACCTGATCGAGGACCACGTCGAACAAAATAATAAAGCCAAAATAGACGGCGGCGAGGACCAGGACCGCTTGCAGGAGCTTGGGGATTCTCATGGCGTCCACACCCCTACTTCAAACCGGCCAGATATTCGACCAGCATCTCCAGCTCCTTGGCGAATAGCTGCTCGCCGTAGTCGGGGGGCATGAGGTCGGGCTCAAAGCCCTGGCTAATTTCGGCATTGGGATCAAGGATGGAGCGGCGGATATGGGCCTTGCCGCGCCGGGCTCCGAGCTTACGAAGATCGGGTGCCGTCTCGCCTTCGGCGTCGGCCACTTTGTGGCAGGCGCCGCAGCTCATTTCCTCGATGATCTCTGCGGCGCTGCTAAACGGCTTGCGGCCCCCGCTATCTTCTTCCGAGTCTTCGCCGGCATCACCGGCGCCCTCTGGAATTTTGACGCTGATGTCGACGCCGGCGAGGTCCTGCAGATAGGCGATAACGGCGGCAATCTCAGCCTCGTTCATGCGGATCGAGCCGGCCGAGACATCGGGCATGGGGCTTTCCGCATCCTGTGTGCCTTTCTTGCCGAAACCGGCGACAACATAGGCCGAGGGTTTGACCATGGATTCCAACAAGTAGGCTTGCACATCCTTGGCTTCGCCCTTGTAGCGCGCTTCCTTGAGGCGGGCTGCCGCCACCACCGCCGATTTGCCCAACAGCGGCGCCCGCCCGCCGACGCCGCTATGGCAAAGCGTGCAGGTGCCCTTGCCCTTGAACAGCTTTTCACCGAGGGCCACGAACTGGGGCATGGTCATGGCGGAGAGGTCGAGCTTTTCTTCCACCGGCGGCGGCGCCGGCTCAATGCGGGGAACGCCGAAATTGGAAAAGCCGGCGAAAAAGCCGATCACCAGCAGGCTGAAGAAGACCATGGTGAGGAATTTTTTCATCCGCTGGTCTCGCTCATCCAATAGCCTTTTGGGTCGGATTTACGGGCCGAAATCTGGCTCAGCCAAAAGACGAAAATGACGCTGCCGAGAAATAGGATGGTACCCACCGATACCACATTGGCGGCAAAGCCCATGGTCGGAGTGAAGGCATCGGGCGAGGCATCGCGCATGATGTCCTTGACGTGCCAGTGCTGGCGGATGCCGGAGCGGATATAGCCCATCAGCCCCATCAGCCAGGTAAAGGATACGGCCAGCAGGAAAAGCGCATATTGGGAGCGCTCCGGCACCCGGCCCCATTTCAAGGGCGCCACCTCGCCGGCGCCCCGGTACATCATGGCATCGACGGTCACGCTGATGACGATGATCAGGAGCGTCGTCACCACCTGTGGAATGGAGGCGGCGATCTTGTAGACCGTGTTGGTGAAATAGCCGTAATAGACACCGAGGATGAAAATATTGACGACGCCAGCGGTGAACAATGCCACCTGCGCCGCGTTGCCGGCCTTCACCCACGAGACGTTGGCTACTTTGTTGGCACGGCGGTAGAAAAGGAAGCTGACGAAGGTGGCGAGAATCATCAGATTTACCGCCGTGTTCTTGGCCGGCATGATGCCGAGGGGACCGATATATTTGTGGTATGGCCCGCCAAGGGACTTCAGTTCCTCGTTGGTGAGCACCAATGTGTGCGGCGTGAACCAGACCAAAAAGGCGGCGATCAGGACGATGGCGATATATTTGATATAGCCGTTATAGCGGACGGCGCCGTCGCTCCGACCCATGCAGCACCAAAGATAATAGTTGGCCGACAAGAAGAGGGCGCCGATGAGTACCGCTTGGATGATAAACAGCCACGCGAAAATGCCCCCCATTAGGGTGATGCCCATTTGCTGCGAGAAGGCGTAAATCTCGGTGGTCAGATAATAGCCGGCGAAGGGCAACGGCAACAGCGCCGCGATGGCGATGAAATTGGCGGTATAGCCCATCCAGTCATAGTGCGCCTTCTCTGCGGCGTCTGTCGTCGAGAGGAAGCGGAAGGCGGCGTAGGCGCCGACCACCGAGCCGCCGAAAGCGACATTGGCAACCACCCGGTGCAGATTGATCGGGTTCCAGAGATGGTTTTGGATGGCCGGCCAGATATCACCGCCGAAGACGCCGGCCGCATCGACGCCGGCCGGGCTCATCATGAAAGTCAGCCAGGAATTGGCGAGGAACATCAGCAGCGTGCCGGCGGCGTTGAGCAATAGCCCGATGGTCAGATGCACCCATTTCCGGTTACCGCCCTGCAGCCAGTGCCAGCCGTAATAATAGAGATAGAGGAAGGCGCTCTCGGCGAAGAACAGCAGCGCGTAATAGAACATGCTGTCCTTGAAGATACTCACCATGTAGCCCCAAAGATGGGGGTAGAAAATGGCCAGGCAGAAAACCAGCAGCCCGCCCAAAATGGCGGTTAGGGAATAGGCTGTGATCGAGACCTTGATAAACTCGTAGGCCATATCGTCATAGCGCTTGTCCCTTGTCTTCATGCCGATGGCTTCGATGATGAAGACGAAGATGGGAACGGCGAGGACAAAGGCGGCGAACCAAAGATGCATCTGTGCCGCCAGCCAGATGGCGACCCGCGCATTAACGCCGCGCACCTTAGGATAATCGGCCTTGGTCAGTTGCGGAGCGGGGCTGTATGCGGCGGTGGCCTCGGCGACCGTCTCGGTCGTTTGCGCCATGCCGGCGGGATCACTAGCCAGCAGCAAAAGGGCCGCCAGCAATAGCGCCACACCTGTGATGATATGTTCGCGCCGCATCATGGGTTAAACAACAAGCTCATGCCCTGTAGGTTCATCAGCCCCCAATCGAGGACGAACATGCCCGCAGCGGCGATCACGAGGACAATCAGGAATGGTGCCAGATAGGCTTGCATGGATCACAATCCCCTTAGAACAAGAACCACCAGAAGAGCGCGACGAGACCGATGGCGACGACGGTAAATAGCAGCGGCCCGGCCCAGGCATAAGAGACCTTGGCGCCCCCGGCTAACTGGTTTTCGCCGTTCATAAAGCTACCTCCGTTGATCGGCGGGCACTGGCGGTCTAAGTTGGGCCGCGCCAACAGAAACCGGGCCAACCGCCATGAAGTTCTTCCGCAAACTCCGTCCCGTCGATATCGTCATCGGCGTCGGTGCCTTGGTGAACGTTGCGGTCATCGTGCTCATCCTCATTTTTTTCGTCTTTTAGGCCTAGCCCGGCTTACCCTTGCAGTTGCAGAATTTGCGCAACAGTTTCACCAGACCGTCCACGTCGCCGTCACTCAAGGTCTTGCCCCAGGGCGGCATTAAAGGTGATTTCGAGGCCGACGGGCCGCCATCCATGACAATGCCGCGGATGTCGTTGTCCGATAGCTTGTTCATCTGCGCCGTGTTGGTGAAATCCCGGGGCGTCACGGGAAAGTCCTTGGTAACGTTCGGCCCGCCTCCCTTGCCGTTGAGCCCGTGGCACTGGGCGCAGTAAAACTTGAACACCTGCTCCGCCTCGGCGGCCGCGCCGACGTTGGCCGCGAACAAGGCCGGGAGAAACAGGGCCGCGAATAGAATAATCTTTGCCGTTCGCATCATTGCTCGATCCCTTCCTATTTCAGCGTCGACACATGGGTGGCGACGTTTTTGATATCCTTGGCCTTCAAAATGCCGGCGAAGGTAGGCATCGCCTTGAACGGTTTGAAAAATGTAGGATTGTTCAGATAGGCAAAGACCCAGTCGGGATTGAGGCGTTTGGCGGCGCCGATCAGGGTCGGCCCCGAGATACCGCCCGAGACCTTGCCCTTCTTGCCGGCCGAGCGATGGCATCCGGTGCAGGGCATTTTCTTATTAAATACCAGCCGCCCTTTAAGGCTTCTCTTGGGCTTAATCTTGCCCGCCTTGACCTCTTTCGTGGTCAGGCTCATGAGAAAATCGGCAACGTTCTTGGCGTCGGCACCGGCCGGTTTCGGATGATCGCCCTTGTTCTTATCGGTCAGCGAATTATAGGCCAGGCTGCGGATGATCTCAGGCTTGGTGAGCCAGCCCTCGAGCCAGGGGCGTTGGAACTTAGAGCCGGCATACCATAGCTCGGGCCCCTTCTTGGCCAGTTGATCGGCGATGGATTTTTCCTTGGCCGGGCCGTCGGTGTAATGGCAGGCATTGCATTTTTGCCCCTCAAACACCTTCTTGCCGTCGGCCGGGCTGGCCCCGGCGGGCGCCGATACAGCCGCGCCAACCAACGCGCCGGCAAATATGGCAATCATCAATTTCATTCTTAATCTCCTCAAATCAAGCATCTGCCGGAGCATTCCTGACGATGCGTCTGAACCAAAAACCCAACCCGCCGGTGATCAGCACGGCGAGGAGGGCATATATGTAAATTTTGGCCGGCGTCGGCGCTTCGAGAAACACGTAATGCCAGGTGGAAAGGCTCATGATCAGCCCATGCTCGCCGTTGGAACCGTCCCAGGCATTGACCGACATGGGAATGAAGCGGCCCGGCGAAAATTGCACATCACCACGGTCGGGCGTTGTCAGCGGCCGCTTCATGACGACTCGCCAGCGGCCCGCCGCCCATTCGGCCTTGGAGGTTACCTGTTGCTGCTTCTCACCTTGGGCGCGAACCGGCTGCTTCCAGCCGCGGGCGCCGGCATCATCGACGGCACGCTTGCCGGCCGCGTCGGCGTCGGCCTTCCAAATCCAGAGATTGACCGGAATGGATGAGCCGCCCCGGTAGAAGTGGGGCTTCTTGGTGCCGCTGGTTTCCTTCGAGGGAAATTGCAAGGCGATGGAATCCCGGAAAGTTTCCAGCTTGCGCGGGATCATGCCATTGCCTTCGATGTAGGAATTGAAGGCGCCGACCTTGGAGATTTCTTTTGCGTTGAAGACCTGACCTTCCTTGTGGGTGGTATCCTTAAAGGGGTCGTCCCATTCCATGAGGAAGGCGATTTCCTTGTCGTTGAAGGCCGCGCGCATGGTAACCAGCTCGATCGACGGGTTCTGCCAGCGGGGCGCCGCGACGACCTGGCCGGCGAGGCGCACATCCATGGCCTCGGCCGTTGCCCATTCGGCGGCTTTGGGATCAAGGGGCACATCGCCCTCGACGCGCAACGCCTTCAGCACCTGATGGTTGGTCAGCTTATGCTGCAACGACTTGATGAAGTTGGCGAGCGCCCAGCGGTCTTCATCGTTGAGCGCCTTGACGAAGGAGGGCATGGGCGTGCCGCTGATGCCGGTCGAAAAACGCATGAAGATATCTTCGACCCGGTCGCCGGCCTTGATCTTCCAGGGATGGGTCAGGTTGCGGATGCGGATCGGGAAACCCCAATCATCCTTGCGGTCGAAGGATTTTTGCCCATCGCCGCGCCCGGACCGGCCATGGCATTCCCAGCATTTGGCCCGCTCGAATACCGCCTTGCCCTTGGCGACGGTTTCGGCGTTGTAGGGCGCAGTGGAAGCCGGCAGCTCGACCACCTTGCCGGTTTTCACCGGGTCCAGCTCGTCGTCGTCGAACTCGGGAGCGAAAGTCTTGATATAGGAAATCACTTGCCAGCGCTGTTCTTCGGAGAGCCCGTTCTTGATGATCTGATTGTCGAAGGCCTGCATGCCGGTGCCCTTGAGGCCGCGGCTAACGGTGCGAAAGAGATCGGTGTCGGTGGGCAATTCGCCCGACTGGGTGGTGCGGAATTTGAAGGTGCCGAGGGTGAAATCGCGTGGCCTTGGGTCCATATATTTGGCCGCCGGCCCATTGCCGTCGCCCAAGAGCCCATGGCAGAAGCTGCAACGCTGGATATAGATTTGGTGGCCCTGTTCGGTGAATGCCTCGGTTGCTTCCGGCATCGGCTTGGACGCAATATCGGCTGCCAATACATTTGATGCAGCCAGGGCCAGGGTCCCGGCGACGATTAATATGATTGCCGCTTTCATCATTCGGATTCCGGGATGCGCGGCGTTTTTTGCGCCAAATTGTATTCGGCCAGGATGATTTTCCAGCGTTCTTCCTCGCTCAAGTTCAGTTTCCATTCGGGCATCGCCGAATCCCAGGGCGTCGCCTCCGTCGGCAGGCCCGGCCCGCCATTTGCGACGCGCCAGAAGGTGTACCCCTCGACGATTGTTTCGATGGTACCGTTGTCGGTAAAATTGATCGGGCGCAGCTTGAAGCCGTCGGCCATGGGGCCGTCGCCGGCGGTACTGTCGCCGTGGCAGGGGCGGCAATTCATGGCATAGAGCGCCCGCCCTTCAAACAGGTTGACCTCGTGCAAAGCGGCCTTGGCGGTTACCTTGTTGACCTTGCCCGCCTCGATTTCCGCGAGCAGTTTCTTGACCGGCGCGAAGGGCAGAAACTCCAGCATATGATCGGGATCGGTTTCCTTGGCCCAGGCGTCGACATCCTCTTTCACCTGCGGGATGAACACGACTTCATTTTCCTTGGCCTGATCGATGAACGCCTCGATCGTGGCCTCGCTCGGATTTTCGATCGGATTTTTCAATTTCTCGAAGCTGACCGGGAAATTGGAAGACGGGTGCTGGATGCGAAGGCTCGACGGCAATTGCACCTTGGGCACCGTAATCTCATAGACCTGCCAGCCGACAATCAAGGGCACCGCGATCAGGACGATCCAGGTAGCGGACTCCGAATAACCGCCGCGCAGAAGTTTTTTTATGGGAGACAAAAACTCGCGCAGATATTCGTCGGAAAAAGTGACCAACAGGAACAGGGCGACCACGGTCAGGGTCATATAGATGAAGACTAGCGTACCCGGCACAGTCAGCGGGAAGGGCATGCCGGTCAATTGACGCGATACCGCCGGGATACCCCATTTTACCAGGGCAAATACCACCAGAATCGTCAGCGCCGTGGTCCAGAATTTGTTGATTTTCCCGCCGCTCATTACCGCCTATTCTTTCTTTTCATTCGGTTTCGCGCCCTTCTGCAGAAGGAGGAATGAGAGGATGTCCTGGTAATCCTTGACCGAAATTTCCGAGGATAGATCTTCCGGCATGACACTGGCGAGCTTGTCCTGGTTTAGTTCCTTGAGATCGCTTTTCTTGAGGGTGACGACGTCGCCGTCCTTGGTGGTGATATCCACCTCGCCGTCTTCCTCACGCGTCTTCAGCCCAACGGTCTTGCGGCCGCGCTTATTGATAGCGACGAAGGTCTCGAAGCCGGGCGTTATCTTGGCCGCCGGCCGGAGAATGGATTCGGCGACAAACTTCAATCCTTTAGCGCCGATTGCCGAAAGGTCCGGCCCGACTTCGCCGGGCTCGCCGTCAAGCGAATGGCAGTCGGCGCAATTATCTTCATAGACCGTCTTACCCTTCTCCGGATCGCCACCGCCGGCCTGGGATGAGATTGCGATTCTGGCGTAGAAGGCTTGCGAGATGTCGGACGGCTCGTTGATCGCCTTGGCGTCAAACTCGCCGCCCTGAGCTTGCAGGTAGGCGACCACCGCCTTGATCTCGTCGAGGCCGAGGGATATGGGCGGCGCGAAAACAACGGCCATTTCGTTCTTGTAACCTTCGACAATGTAGGCGCCGGGATCGGCGAGACTTTCCACCAGATAATCCACGTCGCTGTAGGTCTTACCGGTTTTCGCGGAGCGCTCTTTCGCCCGCAACGCCGCGCGGGGCCCCATGGGCTCGGCGAACTTGGCTCCGAACTGGCCGTGATTAGGGCCGCGGACAGCACTGCCCCGGTCACCGACGCTGTGACAGGTAAAACAGCGGCCCCTGCCCCAATAAATGGCTTCGCCGCCTTCCGGCGAAATCTCCACCTTGCCCGTCGCCGCCGCCTTTTTCTCACCGCCCGTAAGGTCGGTGACCGACTTGCCGATCAACAGGAAGGTGCCGAGCACCAGGAGCATGAAGACGAAAACCTGACCGGCGGTTTTACCCATCCTATTCCCCCGGCTGCTGTGCGGATGGCGCCGAGGCGGGCGGCAGAGGTACGGGCGCAGCGGCTTCGTCGTCATCGAAATTCTTGGCCCTCGTGGCCAGGCTACCGAGCCAGAACATAAAGGCGATGCCGATCATGAAAACTAGGAAGCTGAGGCCGACCATCTGGGTCATTGTGAAATTGCTGGGCGTAAACGACCATTGTGAGGTGTCGCGCATGATGCCGAAAATGTGCCAGTCACCGCGAAGGCCTGAGCGGATAAAACCCATCAGCCCCATATTGAGGGTGATAATAAAGGTCAGTAGCAAGAGGGCGTATTGGCTGCGAACGCTCATCTTGCCCCACTTCAGCGGGCCCATTTCCTCGGCATTGCGGAACAGGTAGATGTCGATGGCGCCGACCAGAATGAGGGCGCTGATCAATTGCAGGAACTGGGCGACAGCGACATTGCGCAAGAAGGGTGAGGCCTGCTCCATGACGACGAAGCCGTAGATGCCGAGAAAAATGGTGACGTTGAAGGCGGTCACCGCCATGTAAAGGGTCTGCGCCGCCTTGCCCCGGTCGCGAAGCGCGAGAAGTACCGTGATCGCGGCGGCAATGCATTCAAAGACCAGCACGTAGCCGGTGGTGCGGAAGAACTGGGCCCTGTCGGCCGGCAGGTCCAGATGCGCCGGGTCCATGGTCAGGAGGGTCACAGCATATTGGCCGACCAGCACGATGGCGGCGAGGCCGGCAATGGAAATGACAATCTTGGGCGTCGTTCCTTGCTGGCTGATGGGGATGATGCCGGCCTTGTTGCCGCGCCGGTAGAGGAGGAACGAGAAGAAGGTTGCGAGGATAATCAGGTTGATGACCGCGTTCTTGGCCGGCATGAGCCCTAGGAATTTAAGGGTCGGATGATACTGACTGCCGCCCATTTCGCTGACTTCCGGTCCGGTGAGGGGCAAATTATGCGGCGTCAGCCAAACCGCGAAGGAGACGATCAGGGCGAACAGGATATATTTTATCAGCTTGTAATAACGCTCCGAGCCCGGGATGCGGGTCATGCCGCTCCAGAGGTAATAGTTGGATATGAGGAACAGCGAGCCGACTAGCAGCGCCTGGATGATAAAAGTCCAGGAAAAATCGCCGCCCATCATATTGTTGCCCATGACGGCGCTGTGGGAATAGACCTCGCGGCCGAGATAATAGCCGGCAAAGGGCAGTGGGATAAGCGCCGCGATGGCCACGAAATTGGCGATGTAGCCCATCCAATCGTAATGGGCTTTTTCCTCGTCGGTCTTGGCGGCGATGAACTTGACCGCGGCATAAGAGCCGGCGACGAGCCCGCCAAAGGCCAGATTGCCGAGCATGCGGTGGACTGCAATGGGCGTCGCCAGCACATTCTCGAAGGCCACCCAGACCGAGCCGACGAGCTGACCCGCCTCGTCGACGCCGGCCGGGCTCATCATAAAGCCGGCGAGGGAATTGGCCGACTGCATGATGCCGGTGCCGACCACGTTGAGCATGATGCCGATGAAGATGTGCGACGATTTGGCGTCCTTGATGATATAAAGACCGATGGCCGTCGGCAACAGGTAGAGGAAGGTCATGAAGGAGCGGGTATCGCCGCGCATCTCCGGGCCGATGAAGCCGGTAAAAAACAGGACGCCGACGATGAAGACGGCAATGCCTGCGGCCTTCAATGTGCTTCGCGTCGCCGCGTTAAATGGCGTGGTATTTTGCAGCCAGCCCCAACCGTAATAATAAAGATAAAGGGCAAAGGTCTCGGCAAAGAACAGCAGCGCATAGACGAACATGACGTCCTTGAAGGTGCCCGCCATGTAACCCATGAAAGTGGGGAAGAGGGTAAATAGCGCGAAAGCGAGCATGCCGCCGAAGGCCGCCGTGGTTGCATAGGCGACACTCAAAAGGCTGGTGAATTCATAGGCCAACTTGTCGAAGCGCTTGTCGCCTTTCCGCCAGCCGACGATTTCGATGATCACCGCGAAGAGCGGCACGCCGAGCACGAAGGCGCCGAAAAAGAGATGCATTTGCGCCAGGAACCAGATCACCTTCCTGGAATCGAGGCCGAGTATTTGGCGGTAGACATTGGTTTCCTGGGCGGCGGCCGGGCTGGCGCCGATGACGAGCATGAGCGCCGTGGCGGCGATCAGGCAAGCCAGGCCCACTGACTGGCGCATCCTATCGGCGGTTAATGTCAATATAGGCTCCCGGTTCAAGTCAAATTATTTGGCCGAGAATTTGAAATTGGCCTCGACCTTGCCGCCCGCCTTCACGGTCAGCTTGGTCTTTTTGACGCCAAGGGTCGGGTGCCATGCCTTGATGGTATATTTGCCGGGTGGCACGTTATCGAGGGAAAAGCTGCCATCCTCGCCTACAACCACGGCATACGGATGTATGGGTGCCAGCATGAAGCCGAACATGAAATTATGGGCCTCGCAGTTAATGGAAATATAGGGCGAGCGCCTGGGTTTCAGGGCCTGCTTGATATCGCCAGGATCGGGTTGCCCAAAATTGAACATGGTGCGTCTGACCAAACGTTTCTTTTCGACGCCAATCATTTCACGCGTGTTGATATTATGCAGCACGCCTTTGTCCGAGTTGCGGATGATCACCTCGCCCGGCCGCACCACTTGTGCCCAAGGGCGGAAGCGGCAGCCCTTCTGATTTATCAAGTAGTTGCCGCTCTTCGGCGCCGCCCATTTTTTACCTTCCTTGATTTTATCGACGAAGACAAAGGTGCCTCGGAGCGCGCCATCTTTGATATCGACCCAGACCACCTCGCGTTCGCCGGTGCCGCAGACGTCCGGATTTTTGGTAATCAGAATTTTCTCAACGGCACCCGAGGGCGCGGCGCCGGAGAAAGAAACTTTGCCGCTAATACTGGCGCCGCCCGAAACCGTTACTTCCTTGTATTCTTTCTTGGCGGCGTCCGCAGCGCCTGGCAAAAGCGCGGCAGCCGATCCGATGGCGATCGCCAATGTTATGGTTCTAATCATCTGTTCCCTGCCCGCTCGCATGGTTTCGTCCCTTTCATATGTATTGGAGTTCAAGAATAAGAAGACCGCTGCCGCAATTCCTTGATCTAGGTCATGTAGAGTTCTTCTAAGGCTTCAATTGCGATAATACGTTCCCGCAAACGGCTGGCATCCTGAAGCACATGGACGAAGCTGGCGCTGGCCGCTTGCCGATCAATTTGCCTCAGCAGTCTGGCGGCCGGTCGCCGGTCGCGGCCTTCGCCGGCGAAGGTATATTCGATCAGCAGGTCGAATGCGCCAGTGCCCCGCTGCTTGGCCAAGGCATCGGCGGCGGCGAGGCGCACTGACCGTTCTTGGTCACCAAGATGATCCTCAAAACTGCTGCCCGCAGCGCCGACGCAGGCAAGCGCGGTGATAGCCTCGGCACGGATAAGACTATCTTTGTCCCGCAACAGGCCGACGAAAATATCGCGCGCTTGATCATTGCCAGAAAATCCCAAAGCGCGTACTGCCAGATGCCTGCAGACCTGATCACCGTCGGCCGCCGCCCGCGCCAGAACCGGGAAGGTCTCGGCCGGCAAGCCGCCAAGCTTTTCGCCGATTCGGGCCAGGGAATCGGTAGCCGCTTGGCGCATTGGCTTGTCATCGCTCGAGAGCGCGGCCTCCAATTTCACAGTGAGGGCCAGGGCGGCATCCCGTTCCTGGACATCACCGAGAATTTTTGCCGCCGCCCAGGGCAGATCGAGATGCAGAGGCACAGCGCGGGTAAGTTTTGCCCGCCCCTTGCGCGGCGTCTGCTTGGAGAGAGCCAAGTATTCCATGTCAGCTTGGGTCAGACGAATGCCATTTTCGTTGGTGTCACCCAACTCGGCACGGGCATCATTGGCGCCGCTAGCCGCCATGATCGCCTGCCAGCTTGATGTGGGATAGCTGTCCATCTCTTTGGCATCTTCAGGCTCGGCGCTGTCGGTTTGTTCTTCTTTCGTATCGGGTTCGGTGCTGTCTGTGGATTCCGGCGGCGAAGCCAGTTCTCCGCTCAGCGCTGCAAGCAAGGCTGCCGACGCCACGTTAGGCCATTTTTCGGAAGCGGCAAGACGGCCAAGGATACTCAACGCCGTCATGCGAATTTGGCGCTCGCCATTGGTAAGGGCGGGTATCAGAGCGGCAACATCGTCCGATTCCCGTAGCGCCGCGAGACGCACCGGCAAGGCTCGTGTTTCATCGTTCAAGACCTGGGAAAGTGCGCCAACCGCGTCCACACCCAAAATTAGCGGCAGCGCCGCCGCCGCTGCCGCCGCCGCTTCCTCGCCGCCATCTTGCAAGCAGCGTTCGATCCAGGCGGCGCCTTCGACTGGTATTTCATCAATGGGCTGGCTGGCGATCCTGGTTATTGCCGCCGCTTGCACCGCATCAGCCGGATCGTCCATCAGCATTTGAACCGTTTCGTTGGTCAATTCGCGGCAATGCACTGCGGCGAGCGCGCGGATTTCCGGATCCGGATCGGCAAGCAGGTTGACCGGAAGGCTATCTCCTGAGTTTCGGTCCACGAGGGTGCGCACCACGGCCAGCCGCACTTCGGCGGATGGGTCGGCAAGCGCCCGCTCCACGGCACTTCGGGCGACGGCGTTTTCAAGACTGGCGAGGCTGGCGGCCGCACGGCGCCGGCGGCGCACATCGTTGTCATCAAGAAAACCGGCGAGGGCGGCGACGCCAGCATCTCCCATCTGGGCGAGCACCGGAAAGGCGGCCTCGGTCAGGTCTTGGCCGTCCTGGTCCTCGATGGCCGCAAGAATTGCTGGGACAGCACCGGCGGCGCCCAGTTGGCCAAGTCCCTTGGTAGCGGCAATTTGTAGATCGACCCAACTATCCCAGCCGCCTTCATAATATTCTTCGTCGTCCCAGGCGATGTCGTCATGGTGCCAGGAGAGAAATTTTACCAGCCAAGTTGCGGCATCCGGATGTTCCATAGCCACCAAAGAGCGGATGGCGGCTTGCTTTACATCGCTGCAAGGATCGCCAATCAGGTTTTCGAGAAGGGGGCCCGCTGCCCGTGTATCGCCGATAGCCGCCAGGGCTTCTGCGGCATCGGTACGCACGTCCGGATCTTCGTCCAACAGGGCCTTGATCAGGGGCTCAACCGCCCTGGCGTCCCTCATAACACCCAACGCCCGCGCGGCGGCACAGCGGTGAATATCGACGTCGCTCTGCAGTACGTCAGAGATGGCGTCGACCGCATTCGCATTGGCACCAGCGCGTCGATCGGGATCGGGCGGCGCCGCTCCGGCGCCCGCTTTCACTTGGTCAAGCATTTGTCCGGCCCGCCCCTATATGATGTCTCGCGGCGCAAAAGACATAGACCGGAAGCTGTACTTATAGGGCGATACGCCGATTTTTTTTATCTTCGCCGTGCCCATCTTGTAGTTATAATTGCCGCTGATCCAATCGACGATGCGCCCTTCCAGCGCATTGGCCGGCTGGCTGGTGTGCAAGAAGTCCATATAGATCATACCCTTCTTGATGTGGCGGGTGACCATGGCGACACCGGTGACCGCGGCCCGCGTCAATTCCACATTGCCGGCCTTCATCTGACCGGTGAAGCTGTAGTCGGAGCCTTCAATACCGAGGGTGGTTTCCTTCAGGCTCGGCACCCGGTCCGAGTAGACCATGACCGTATCGCCCGATTCGATGCCGCGTGCCTTGGCGTCATCGGTGTGGATTTCCACATAGTTGTCCGGCCAGCGCTGCACGATATAGGGCCGGCGCCGATCGTCGAACCCCGATTGCCAACGCTCGTTGGTGCGCCCGGACGAACACCACAGCTCGTCGCCCTTTGGCTTCATCCACTCCCAATAGTCGGAAAACAGCGACCAGGGTGATTTTTGGATATTGCACTTTCCGGTTTGGCTGTTGAAGTGCGTCAGCTTTTTGTTGAATACGTTGGCACCTTGCGGACCCAACTCGTCCAGCTCCAATGTGGTATCGTGCAGACGCTTGGTGCCGTGAAGCGTGCCGTCCTCCTTCATAAAGACCGGGCCCTGGATACCGTTAGTGCCGAACTCACCCAGCTTCTGATGCAGGGTCTTGCCCTCGCGCTTGGCGGCGACCTTGATCATGTGGAAATCCTTGCGGCTGCCTCTGGAGAAGCGCGACGCTTCCTCGGCTACATCGTTGGCATTCTTCCAGTCGAAACCGTCAAAGCCCATGCGCTTGGAAAGTTCGGCAATGATCCACCAGTCGGGCTTGGCTTCACCGGGCGGATCATAAAACTTGTTGTAGAGCCTGAGCCGGCGTTCGCCGTTGGCACGCATGAAGGTTTCCTCGCCCCAGGTGGCGGCAGGAAAGACGATATCCGCAAAGCGGGCGCCAATCGGATCGACCAGGTATATCTCCTGGTTGACCACCACCATGCCGCCTAAATCGACCCGCTTCTTCAGCGTATCGATTATGTCCTGCTTGTCGTAGGAGCGGACTTGATGGGGGTTGGCCAGAACCAATTCATGGAAGCGCTTGGCCAATTGCTGCGATCCGGCCATAGATTGTATCCAGGTTGTACCGATCACATGCGCCAGCCGGGTGTGGCCGGCTATCATATAAGTGTCCGTATCCAGCGCCCGGCGGCGGCGCCCCGGCACCTTCATCGGCGATTTGTTGCGCGGGTATTTGCCGCCGCGCTGGCCGCCCCGCTGATGACCGCCGGCGCGGCCGATGACCTGGCCAGGCCGCCCGCCTGCTCCGACGATAATTCCGAGCGCCGAAATGGCCTGGGTGTTGCCCACATTATTGGACCAATAGAGGCCCTTTTCGATCATCACTGATGTTTTCGGGCGTTTCAAACCGTTCGGTTTGGCCATCCATTCGGCGGCAGTGCGGATTTTTTGGGCGTCCACACCGGAAACCTTGGCCGCATGTGCCAGTTTAAACTCGTCCTGGGCAAGCAGCCATTTTTTCCAATCTTCGAAACCCTTGGTCTGGAACTTGCCCCAAGTGGTACGCCATTGCCAGGGCGTGTTGCGGGTCCCCTGGCCGAAGCCAGATGAGGATTCCCACTTATTGTTCACCCAGTTCTTGATCCAGTCTTTATCCTGCCAGCCATTTTCGACAATGATGCGCGCGATGGCGTTGATCAGGAGGAGATCCGTGCCCGGATTGACATCCAGCCACAGCCCGCCGTTGGCCTCCGCATAGGCGACGCCGGCGGTGCGCCGGGGGACCATGAAAATGGCCTTCTGGCCGTTCTGGATGCCTCGCATGATCCATTGGGTGAAAAGGATGGTTTTGGTCTCGTAGGGGTCGGTACCGCAAATCAACAGGGTCTCGGCATTCATCCAATCGTCGTAGGCGGGCCCAAAATTGTCGAAACCCGCATCTCGGAATCCGGGTGTCGAGGAAACGTCCGAGGGCGTGTCGTGGAAGGTGAAGTTGGCGGTATTAATATGACGCAGCGCGTATTTCGTAATGGCGTAGGTGTTTTCGATAAATTGATAAGAATAGGTCTTCACGCCGTAGGCGTTGGCGCCGTGATTGTCGATGACATACTTGCCTATTTCGGCGGCAACTTCGAGGGCGAAGTCCCAAGGCACCGGTTGCAAAATGCCATAGATGCGCATCATTGGTCTTTTGAGCCGGTCGCGGGTCGGCGACTGCGGATTGTAGCATTTCTGTGCGATGCAGCCGCCGCGGAGGCTCGAATCGCCACCCTTGTTGACAAATTCTGCATCCTTATCGGGAATGACCACCACGTGATGGGGTTGACCCTTGTGAAGGACGATATTGTGCTGATTGGGTGCAACCCAAGGACCCAACGGATCGACCGGGAATTTTACGCCAAAGGCATTTTCATTGGCTTTGGGGCCGCCGCGTACGGAGCCGGCAACCGGCCAACGGAATACCTTGAGCCCGCAGGCAACGATGCAGTAATCGCAGGCAGTGGTGATGATCTCCGCGCCCTTCGGCGGCAGGGGAACATTTGTTTCCGGTATATAATATGGAGTGGTCAAAGGTCAGTCCCCCTTAGCCTTGCAGATTGTCAAAGCGGCCATAAATCAGGCCGAACACGGCAACCGCGAAAACGTCGTTGCCATTTAATTCAAGAAGCACTTGGGGCAGGCTTTGATAGGCTTGCCCCGAAATCAGGATTCCATGACGGGTCAGGTCATAGGTGGAAAGATGCAGCGGGCAGGCGCCAAGGGACTTAGTGTCACCCTTGTAGCTTCCCGTCATGTCGCCGCCCTGATGGGTGCAGAAATAGTTGAAGGCGACCACGTCGCGGTTCGGACCGATACCGCCGCCGCCTTCGACGCCGAGCTTGACGATCATCGATTCCGAATACTCGCCTTTGTCCGGATATTGAAAATCAATGGGCCTGTCTTGTTTGAGATCGCTCAGGCGGGCAACAAGCTTTTTTGGGTAGGTGGCCACCATCGCCGGTATCTGGGCGAGGCCCGGACCGGCGCTGACCATCATCACGCTTGTGGTGCCGGCGGCAAACAGGAATTCCCGGCGCGACATATGGCAGGCGCCGGGGCCCGAAGCACTGGGTTTCGTTGCGTCCGGCTTTAATAGGGTATGCGTGTCCATGGTCATGTTTTTCCTTGTTCCTCGCCGATCAATCCAACGGCGCGTAGGGGGGAAGTTTCGGCGTTTGCATTTTGATTTCTTCGCCGCTGAGCGATTCGAGGAAGGCGGCCAAGTTCTCTTTCTCTTCGTCACTCAGGTTGAGCGGCTTCAAGAGCTTGGTCTTGTTGGCGGAAAATTCATTGGTGCCGCCACCCTGGTTGTAGAATTCGATTAATTCCCCGAAATCGAAGAACGAGCCATTGTGCATGAAGGGCGCGGAGTAAGCGGTGTAACGCAGCGGTGGGGTGCGGAACTTGCCTTTATCTCTTTTCTGCTTGGTCCGGTAGTAAAGGCCCGCATCGTCCTTGATGGTCCGGTACATGTCTTCGGTTACACCTTTGGCGTATTGCTCGTACCGGAAGGTGATCTGCGCCAGGCCGCTATTGAGCCAGGCTTCGGCCCGGGGAACACCCAAGTTGTAATACTTCTGATCGGTCAGCAGAGGCCCGTTATGGCATTCGATGCAGTTGGCCTTGCCTTGGAACAGCTTAAGCCCGCGCTGTTGTTCTGCGGACAGTGCCGTTTTGTCGCCGCGCATGAACTTATCGAAGGGCGTCTGATCGTGGATTAAGGTGCGCTCGAACGCCGCAATAGCCTTCCAGGCGCTGGAAATCCTCGGCCAGCGGTCGCCGAATATGGCGCGGAATTGTTTGGCGTATTCGGGAATAAAGGCGAGGCGCGCCTCCATCATGTCCGCTTCGCCATTGCCCGATACCGCGCCTTTTGCGGCGCTTGGCGCTTGTGCCTCCAACGATTTCGCCGCGCCCACCCAAAACAGCTTTCCCAGATAGGCGGCGTTGACGACCGTCTGGCTGTTGCGCCAATGAATGGCGCCAGGATAGCCGCGGCTAATGGGGTCGGCAAAACCCCAACCTTGTTTGGGTGCATGGCAATCGGCGCAGGAAACCGAAGCATCTCCGCCCAGGCGTGGATCGAAAAACAGTAGTTTCCCTAGAGCCACCTTGGCCGACGTCTGCGGATTGTCGGCGGGAACGG
The DNA here is from genome assembly GCA_018674495.1 of Rhodospirillaceae bacterium. Lineage (GTDB taxonomy): Bacteria > Pseudomonadota > Alphaproteobacteria > Rhodospirillales > UBA2165. Next base: position 25,981 of record JABHAA010000001.1, read on the forward strand.
GAACCGCCCCCAATGCTGCCAGTGGCAGATTTTGGTCGGCCAATGCATTTGATGACAGGAACGCTGGAACCAGGAAAATGGACGCAAGGAAGCCAGCCCTTGAGATGGTTGTTAAGAAATTCATGTGCCGGCTCCTAATTTCGCTTCTTCAGCCAATCCTTGATTGGCTGATAATTGACGTTGATTTTGTCTTTCCAGACATGTTCGGCGCTGGTCAGTGGCACACCCGACAGAGATTCGAGGAAGGCAACCAGATTGGCGCGTTCCTCCTTGCTCAAGCCGAGCGGCTTAATGCGCGGGTCCTTGTTGGCATCGTTGCCACCTCCATTGTTATAGAAGGCGACCACCTCGGAGATGGTCCGCAACATGCCGTTATGCATATAAGGAGCCGTGTATTTGAGCTCGCGCAAGCTGGGCGTCATGAATTTGCCGTTGTCGGAACCGTCCGCCTTGTGGGTGCGGATGCCGGCACCGATATCGCGGCGGATATTCATATAGTTCTCGACGCCAAGGAATTTCGCGTAGGTTACAAAGGTCACGTGGCGCAGCGGATTCCGCCAAATTTCCGGATTTTCCGGGGCGCCGATATTGTGCGGCTTGTCATCGGTGAAGCGGGGGCCCGAATGACAGGCGGCGCAGCCGGCCTTGCCCTTGAAGGTTTCGAAGCCGCGCTCGGCGGCGTCGGAGAGATTACCCGAATCGAAGGGTGCGCCGCGCGACGTAAGTGTCTTCAAATATTCCGGAATGGCGTTGCGCACCGAACCGTTGGACGGCTCGCCAAAGCCGGCATCTTTGAACATTTGGACATATACAGGATCCTGCTTGAGGCGCTCCTGCATGAGCCGCATATCCATGTTCATCAGATATGTTTCGGTGAGCATTTCGCGAGTCACGTCGTTAAGATTGGTTCCGAGGCGGCCATCGTGGAACCAGGCGGCGCGCTGGCCTGCATTGATCAGGCTTGGGGTGTTGCGGAACCCGTCGCTACCCGGATAGGCCTTCGACAGCGCCAACCCGTCGGCAAAGCCTTTCTCCGGGATATGGCAGCTTGCGCAGCTTATGGCGGCATCGCCCGATAGACGCGGATCAAAAAACAGGCGTTTACCCAATTCCGCTTTCTTGGCATTAACCTTTGCTGCCTTGATCGGACCGAACTGCGATTCGGCTGCCGCCGGATTTCCCCTCAACGGGATACCGATCAGCACAATCGCCACCAAGCCAACAACAGACCAGCCGGTGCAACTAAAATTTCGAAGATGCATTAAATAATCTCCCAATCACGCATCGGTTGGACGCGCGAATATTCCCAATCTAGAGGCCAATGTGATAACGCACTCCCTCCAATTCTCTGCTACGCCTCGCAATCTGCGGAGGCGATGTCAGGATCCAACGAATGGGACGCTAACGGAATCTCAGCATGGTCTCATTGATCAAAATCAAATTGACCTCGGGAATTATCCACAGATTCAGAAGTTGACCCGACACTCCCTTCCGCCTCGCACAAAAAAATTTTGCGGCAAGAGGGTATAAATCTCTGGGGTCCCGATCAAAAAGGACCAGTCGCACGTCGCGCTTCTTTTTCCGCAAAACGATAGAGGGGTAGATATTTGTGACCCCGGTCAGAATGGACCGAGGGCTAGTCAATTTATATTACGACGGACACCGCCGACATTGATTTGGCTGATGGTGGATCGGGAGGTTCGGCTTAGGCTTGCCGTTGTTCGAACTGCGTCTTCGCCTTGGCCGCCGCCGGACTGTGTTACGCTACTTCTGTCTTTTGCTGATATTTTTCATGATTTGCAGAATTACTTTTCCGGCTATTGGCATGGCTTCGGCGAGTTTCATCCCATTTTTTAGGCGCGGATCGTAGAGTGTCCTGAGCATAATTTTGTCGATAATGGTTAGAGACGTTTGGGTGCTTTTGTCGTGAAAGATAGACTTTTCGAACATATTGATATCGCCGGGAAGGCCGAGAATTTGAATGATTTCCTCGACCAGACAATGATGCGCCTTGGAGGAGCTGTCGATACTGATAAAGACCTCGGCCCGAGTGATCGTTCCCTTTTTACCGCTATAGCGTCCCGCACAATTTACGTTGGGCGCATTATTGCGTTTCCGGATTTCCGATCTCGATAAAAAGTTAATCCTGAGGTTCGCCTGCCTCGGATTATCGGTAAGCCGGAACGGTAATCCGGTTAGTTTGGAAAATTCCGCAAACAATATCCGGACGTGTTGCCGGTACTCCCGCCCGCCTGCCATAAACCCGACAATCGGGCTCGACCAGCGGGTCAACGGTATCCCCGTCCACCCCGCGCCGGCATCGGTGAAAAAAGCGACATTCCTGAATAGGATAGACATATCGTGATTGTTTACGGTTTGCGCGCGCGGCGGCGAACTCATCGCGCCGAGCATAATCGATAAAACGAATGTCAGAAAAATTTTGCGAACGTTCATCTGCGGGCCTCATAACCGGCGGAATATCCGCTAACGATATCATGCCGCTTAATGTAATTTCACTACCAATTGATTTTCCGCATAACACCGCCA
>JABHAA010000115.1 GCA_018674495.1 Rhodospirillaceae bacterium
GCGCTCTTGAAGAACGCAACCGGGAAAGCGCCGAGCGTATCAAGGGCCTGATGTTTACCTTCGAAGATTTGGCGCGCATCGATCCGTCGGGCGTGCAGGCGCTCCTTCGCCAGGTCGAGAAAGACCCGCTGGCTATGGCCCTGAAGGGCGGCTCGGACGACATCAAGGATTTATTCTTCAAGAACATGTCGGAACGCGCTGCCAAGATGATGCAGGAAGATATGGAGGCCATGGGCCCGGTGCGCTTGAAAGAGGTCGACGAGGCCCAAGGCAATGTGGTGCAGACCGCCAAGACCCTCGCCGATTCCGGCGAAATTGTTATCTCCGGCGGCGGCGAAGAAGACGAGCTGGTCTTCTAGATTTTAGGGTTTGATATGCAAGCCGGTGATAAATTTTTATTCGATATGGATTTCGATGATCTCGATATTTTGAAAGAAATATCCGATCAGGAAGTGGCGGTTGACGAGACCGCCGATACCGAAGAGACGGAGCCCGAAGAAGAGGTGATCACGTTCACCGAAGAGGAGATGAACAACCAGCGCCAAAGCGCGCTGGAAGAAGGAAGGCAGCAAGGCGCAGCGGAAACCTTGGACGGCATTGAAAATAACATCGCCAATGTTTTAACCAAAATCGATGAAACGATGTCAGGATTATTTAAAATTCAACGGGAAGAAAACGAACTTAATCGTAAAGAATCGATATCGGTCGCCTCGGCAGTCGTCGGCAAACTATTTTCCAGCCTCGATGCGGAGCATGGTTTCGATGAAGTCGTCAAGCTGACGGAAGAAACTTTGGACGGATTGCTGCGCGAGCCGTCTATCGCCATTCATGTTAGTGCCCCCAATGCGGACCGGGTGGAGGAACGCCTTGGGGAATATTTGCAGCGCCGCGATTTTCAAGGCAAATTCAGCGTGACTGGCGACAGCGATATGGCGGCGGGCGATTGCCGCATCGAATGGGTGACCGGCTCGGCCGAGCGGTCTTCCAACACGATTTTGGAAGCCGCCCAGGACGTGATTACACGCAATCTGAATTCAGTGCCGCCGGCGACCGAAGAATCCGTTCAGCCCAAAATCCCGGACGCGCCGGACCACGTGCAAGATATACCGGCGGAAGAGGCGATCGAAATTGATTCAAACGCCCTACCGCCCGAAGCGATGGGCGCAAGCGATGCAGAGGCACCGGTCGAGGCGGAAATTGAGGGCGAGGAGCCGCCCGAGACCGTCGCGGTCGCCAACAGCCCTGCCGAAACCGAAGTGCCATCGGACGGCGAGGCAGCAAATAATTTGGACGCCCAAATGGATCAAGCGATGCCGCCAGCGGATGCAGCGCCCACGAACGGCGATCAATCTTCGAACTAGGAGCAGATCATGGCCGATGACAATTTAGAACTTTCAGAACTCGCCGATGACGGCCCTTCCGAAGCGGGCGCCAATGCCGTTCCCGCCGAAGAGGTGATGCCCGACGTCCCGGACGTACCACGCAATGCGCAGGATTTGGAGGCGGTCTACGATATTCCGGTGCAGGTTTCAGCGGTCCTTGGAAAATCCACCTTGGAAGTTCAAAAGCTGTTGAAGCTGGGACGCGGCGCGGTTGTCGAGTTGGACCGAAAAGTTGGCGAGGCAATCGATATCTATGTAAACAACCGCCTAGTTGCGCGCGGCGAAGTCGTGGTGCTGGAGGACCGGTTGGGCATTACCATGACAGAAATCATTAAAACCGATCGTACCTAGGTTTTATCGATGGCGGACGACGAAGTCAGAATAGCTCCCGTTGGGAAATCACTCGATCTCGCAACAATACTTGGGTTGCTCGCGGCATTTGGGTTGATCGTTGCAGCCATTATCCTGGGCGGATCGCCGGGCTCGTTTATCAATCTGCCAGCTATTTTTATCGTCATCGGCGGCACTCTCGCAGTAACCACGATTTGCTTTTCTATCAACGAGGTCAGCAAAACATTCGCCGTCGTCTCGAAAACTATATTCCATAGCATTCGAGAGCCGTCCGACGCTGCGCAACAGGTCATGCAAATATCCCAGATGGCGCGCAAAAATGGTGTCCTGTCGCTTCAACAGGTTCTCGACGCGGTCAAGAACGAGCCCTTTCTGCACAAAGCAGTCACGCTCGTGGTCGATGGCGTGCCGGGCGGCCAGGTCGAAAACATCCTCCGCCGCGAACTAAATTCCATGGTCCAGCGGCACGCGAAAAGTGCTAGCGTTCTGCGCCGTGCAGCGGATTTTGCACCGGCAATGGGATTGATCGGAACCTTGATCGGTTTGGTTCAAATGCTCGGAAATCTCGATGATCCGACCACTATCGGCCCGTCCATGGCGGTGGCGCTATTGACCACATTTTACGGCGCCGTTCTTGCCAATCTGGTCTTCGTTCCCCTGGCATCGAAGTTGGAGCGTAACTCCAGCCTCGAAGAGGTGGTCAACAATGTTTACGTGATGGGTGCAGCCTCCATCGGCCGCCAAGAGAACCCGCGGCGGCTAGAAATGCTGTTAAATTCGACAATGCCACCTTCAGAACGCATTCGCTTTTTCGAATAATTAACTTTCTTCGGAGATAATAAGAATATGCGGTTATTAATCATAGGCGCCATGGGTGGGCAAATCGGCGCGGCTAGTCAGATAGCGGTTTCGCGCGGTGCGAAGGTATCGCAAGCCAACGACATCGAAAGCGGGCTCAACACCCTGCGCAAGGGCCAGGGTGCCGATGTGGTCATGATCGACACGGCGCTCGATATCGCGTCTTTCACCAGTGCGCTCACCTCGGAACGCATTGCCATTCCGGTGGTAGCCTGCGGCGTCGGCGACGATGCGCAAACCGCGGTCAAGGCGATCAGGGCCGGGGCGCTCGAATATGTTCCGATGCCGCCGGATGCCGATCTCATTGCCGCGGTCCTGGAAGCGGTTGCCGAAGAATCCCACCGGATCATTTGTGGCGATCCCGCCATGGAAAAGGCCATCAAACTGGCAACCCAGATCGCCGTCTCCAGCGCCAGCATCCTCATCGTCGGTGATTCGGGTACCGGCAAGGAATTGATGGCCCAGCTCATTCACCAAAAAAGCCCGCGCAAAGGCGCCCCGTTCATCGCCGTAAACTGCGCGGCGATACCAGAAAATTTGCTCGAATCAGAATTGTTCGGATATGAAAAAGGCGCCTTCACCGGCGCGGTTTCCAGGCGCATCGGCAAGTTTGAAGAGGCCACCGGCGGCACCTTGCTGCTCGATGAAATCAGCGAAATGGATCTGCGCCTGCAGGCCAAGTTGCTGCGCGCCATTCAGGAGAAAGAAATCGACCGGATTGGCGGAAAGAAGCCGGTACCAGTGGATGTCCGTATCCTGGCAACCAGCAACCGGGACATGGAAAATCAGGTCGCTGACGGTAATTTTCGTGAAGATTTGTATTTCCGGCTGAATGTGGTCACCGTCGCAATTCCGCGTCTGGCTGACCGCCCCGGAGATATCGAACCGCTGATCGCCCATTTTGTCGAAAAATATGCCGAAGCAAATGGAATAATAGCACCAACAATTGCGCCCGAGGCCCTCAAATCGCTGAAAACCCACGCCTGGCCCGGCAATGTGCGCGAATTGGAAAACACCATTCACCGGGGCGTGCTCTTATCCGAAGACGGCGTGATGGGAATGGATGCCATTCAGATGCAGACGTCCAAAGCAAACGCATCTGACCGCGCCGGAGAAATCAATCTGGTCGGACGCACGGTGGCAGATGTGGAAAAGGATCTGATCATCGAGACCCTGGATCATTGCCTGGGAAATCGCACCCATGCCGCCAAGATCCTCGGTATTTCGATCCGCACGCTCCGCAATAAGCTTCGGCAATATTGCGACAATGGTATCGCCGTTCCAATGCCGAACGAAGGCGTTCAACGCCCTAGTGCCTAAATTATGCAGTTAGCTCGAGACCGTAGCAGACATGGCTGAAACAACAACGGAACTGGAAGCCGCACCGGCGGCGGGTGTACCTGCGGCAGCTGGCGGCGTACCCGCCGAAATGATGGACGACGGCGCAGCGTTGGATACGGTTTTCCAAGGCGCGCCGCCATCCGCGGCCGAAGCCGCCATCGGCGAGATGGGCCGGGAACTGATAAGCAAGATCGCGAGCTTCAAGGGCCGCGGCGATATCGCCCTTGCCTTTGGCATCATCGCCATCTTGGTCGTGCTCATCCTGCCCATGCCGAAGTGGATGCTGGACGTTAGTTTGGCGTTTTCCATCATGTTCGCGGTGCTAATCCTGATGACCGTGATATTTTTGGAAAAGCCGCTGGAGTTTAGCGCATTTCCAACAATTTTGCTGATAGCGACCCTGATCAGGCTGTCATTGAACCTGGCCTCGACGCGGCTGATTTTGGCCAATGGCCATGAGGGCGTCGGCGCCGCCGGACAGGTTATCGAAGCCTTCGCCAGCTTCGTCATGGGCGGCAACTTCGTTATCGGCATCATCATTTTCGCGATCCTCGTCATCGTCAATTTCGTGGTCATCACCAAGGGCTCAAGCCGCATCGCCGAGGTCGCGGCGCGCTTCACGTTGGATGCCATGCCGGGCAAACAGATGGCAATCGATGCCGATCTTTCATCCGGCCTGATCGATGAAGCCGATGCCAAGGTGCGGCGCAAAGAGCTGGAAGACGAAAGCGGCTTCTTCGGCGCCATGGACGGCGCCGCCAAATTTGTTCGCGGCGATGCCATCGCCGGGTTGTTGATTACATTTATCAATGTGATCGGCGGCATCATTATTGGCGTTGCGCAACGGGACATGTCATTTCTCGATGCGGCATCTTCCTTTACGCGTTTGACCGTCGGCGACGGTCTGGTGTCGCAAATACCGGCCCTGATCGTATCGACCGCTGCCGGCATGCTGGTCACCAAGGGCAGCACGCCCGGGCCGATGGAAAAGGCAGTGTTCGGCCAATTGGGAGGCAAATCCAAGTCCCTCGGCATGGTTTCTGTTCTTCTGGTAGCCCTGGCGGTGTTGCCCGGAATTCCGGCTGCGCCGTTTATGTTTCTAGCGGTTACGATGGGATCAATCGGGTTTTTTGCCAACCGCCGCGAGGCGAGAAAGTCGGCCGAGTTCAAGGAACGCGAAGCCGCCGAGGAATCCGAGACAATCCCGGTCGCAGAAGAACCCATATCGCAGGTTTTGAAGATCGATCTTTTGCGCCTGGAACTTGGCTACGGGTTGCTGTCGTTGATCAACGAGGGGCCGGAGGGGCAACGCCTGACCGACCAGATCAAAGCCCTTCGTCGCCAACTGGCGGTGGAAATGGGGTTCGTGATGCCGGCGGTGCGCATCCAGGACAACATGCAGCTGTCGGCCAATAATTACGTTATCCGCGCCAAGGAAATCGATGCCGGCAACGGCGATTTGCGCCCGACCATGTTACTGGTTATGGACCCGCGCGGCGAAGATATTACGATCACAGGCGAAGCCACCACCGAGCCGACATTCGGTCTGCCGGCGACCTGGATCGAGGAAACCGCCCGCGAGGAAGCCCTGTTCCGTGGCTATACGGTGGTCGACGCGGCAACCGTGATCACCACGCATCTGACCGAAATCATCAAAGACAACATGTCCGATCTTTTGTCCTACGCCGAGACCCAAAAGCTCATGGACGAATTGGACAAAGACCATCAAAAGCTCGTTGGCGATATCACGCCCGGCCAGATATCCATGGGCGGTATTCAACGGGTGCTGCAAAACCTTCTGCAGGAACGCATTTCGATCCGCGATTTGCCGACGATACTCGAAGGTGTTTCCGAGGCCTGCGCCCAATCGCGCAATGTGATGATGATTACCGAACATGTCCGCACTCGTCTGGCGCGCCAAATCAGCGATACCAACACCACCGGAGACGGGCTCATTCAATTGGTCAGCCTGTCACCCGAATGGGAGCAGACCTTTGCCGAATCGATTATCGGCACCGGCGACGAGCGCCAGCTTTCCATGTCGCCAAGCAATTTGCAGGAATTCATCACCGGGGTACGGCAAACATTCGAGCGCCACGCCATGATGGGCGAAATGCCGGTCTTGCTGACTAGCCCGAATATCCGGCCCTTTGTCCGCTCGATCGTTGAAAGATTCCGCCCGGCGACTGCCGTCATGTCGCAAAACGAAATTCACCCGCGCGCCAAGATTAAAACAGTTGGGCAAATCTAGCGCCGCCACCATAAGTCCCCTTGACCTTCGCCGCCAGTTGCGCGGGAATACAAACCGGTTCAGCTTTTTAAGGCAATTCAAGAGCGACAAATGGCCATTGCTCCCACCGAGGCTACCCCGGCAGGCATGAATGCCAAGGTTCCCAAGATGATCGCCGTTGCTTCGGGCAAGGGCGGCGTTGGCAAAACCTGGTTTGCCATCACCCTGTCGCATGCCTTCGCCAATACCGGGCGCAAGACGCTATTGTTTGACGGCGATCTAGGCTTGGCCAATGTGGATATCCAGCTTGGCCTGATGCCGAAACATGACCTTGGCGCCGTCGTATCGGGCCGCATGCCGCTCAATCAAGCGACCACGGCGTTTGAAGATGGTGGCTTTGATATTGTTGCGGGACGTTCGGGTTCGGGCAATCTGGCCAATGTATCGGCCAAAAGCCTCAATACGCTGGGTGAGGAATTGATCCTGTTGAGCCAAGCCTATCACCAGGTGATCCTGGATTTGGGAGCCGGCGTCGAGAGAACCGTCCGCAATTTAACCAACAGCGTCGATACAATCCTGGTGGTCACCACCGACGAGCCGACGGCGCTGACCGATGCCTATGCGTTTATCAAAATTTCCCATATGGAGCGTCCGAACCTGGATATACGCGTGGTTATAAACATGGCCAATTCGACTCGCGAAGGGGAACGCACCTACAATACGATCTTGAAAGCCTGCCAAGGATTTTTGAAATTTTCGCCGCCGCTGGCCGGCGTGATTCGGCGCGACAGCAAGGTGCGTGAATCGATCCGTAACCAGACGTCTACGCTCGTCCGCTACCCGAACACCGAGGCGGCAGCCGATGTAGAAAGTATCGTGAAAAAGCTTCTGTCATAGCCGATGCAGACCGTCACCCCCCCGCCGCCAACGCCTTCCCCCGTACCGGTATCCGGAATGCCTACGACGGCAGTTTCGGTCAATCCTCCGGCCCAATTGGCCCTTGTTCCCAGAGGCACCATCTTACCCGCGCAAGTGATCAGTCAATTGCCGCAAGGTCTTGCCCAAATACAAACGAGCCTTGGCAAATTTGATATCAGAACGGCGGTGACCCTGGCCGTCGGCGCGAAACTCGATCTGCAATTGCTGCGCGCCGGCCCGCAAGCCCAATTTCAAATTCGCACCATCGATGGCAACGAAGTCACGAACGGGCGCGGCGGGCAACAAGCGGCGGCCAAAGCGCAAAGAAAGGCGCCAATGGCCAGCGGCGCCGCAACCGGCGCATCGGTCACAGGCGGGGCAGCTATTGGCAGCGGCGCGGGCGCACATTCTGCCGCACCAAAAATCGGTCATGGGCCTTTAAAATTGAAGGCCGGATCCTTGGTCCAGGCACAATATCTGGAACCAGCGAGCACCAAGGCAAAGCCGGCGCTGGCCGCCATCGGCCAAGCGCGCCCAGAGGCCCAAAAGACCACGGCCCACCTAGACCGCCCCCAACCGGCACCATCGCGCTCCGGCGGCGGAATATCAGCCCCTGAGCTTGGCCAGAACATCCACGGCAACACCCGCCAAACATCGCGAACAGGCCATGGAGTGCGGAATATGACGGCAGCCGCACAGAAGCCGGGTGCAATCGTTGCGGCCAAGGTGTTGACGATCACCAGGCCGGGAGAGCCGGCACCGCCAGCGGCGGCACAAAACGGCGTCGCCGGGACGGTCGTTGGCTCCAACATGGCAGGATCGCCTTTGGTACAAACAGCTGGGGGCACCTTATCGCTGATCGGCGCGGCGACGCTCCCCGCCGGCACCAAACTGTTGCTCGATTTGCAGGCGGCCACGCCATCCGGCAAATCAGCGACGCAAAATTTTTCGTCCAACCTTGCGGCATCACGGGAATGGCCCAGCCTGGATCAGGCCTTGGGCCAATTGCGCCAAACCGCACCGGACATGGCGCAATCGTTCAGCCAGAACCGGATGCCACAGGCAAACAACCGCCTTGCCGCCAACATTCTTTTGTATTTGAGCGCCTTGCGCGGCGGCGATGTCGGTAATTGGTTGGGGGAAATGACGCGCAATTTGGAACAATCGCAGCCGGAATTGGCGGGGCGCCTCAGGGAAGATTTCGTCCAGGTGGCGCGCCTGTTCAACGAAAACCCGCAGAGCGATTGGCGTACATTGATTATTCCGTTTATGAACGGCGAAGGGCTGGATGCGCTACAAATGCATTTGCGTGGACAGTCAACCGGCGCTGATGACGATGACGGCAGCGAAGACGCATCTCGGTTTCTGGTTGATATCGACCTGAGCCGCCTCGGCCGTATACAGATGGATGGGCTGGTAAAATCGAGTGGTAAGAAATTCGATTTGATATTCCGCACCGAGGAGCCGCTACCCGCTTATATGCGCAAAGATATCAGCCGAATTTTTCATGATTTTGCCGAGCTGGGGGGCATAACCGGCAGCCTGACATTTCACGCCGCTACGCGCTTTGTCCACGTACCCATAGATACATCAGGCGGTCTGAAACGTTCCGGCTTGATGGTATAGAGACGCTACCATGGATGCCCTAGCCCGCCGCAGCCACATCAAGACCACCCCCAATCCCGATGAGCGTCTCGATTACGTGATTACGTTGACCGGTACCCTTGGCTTTCGGGCAGCTGAGAGTTCGTGCCAATTCAGCATCCGCTACATCCCCGATAAATTGATCATTTCGCAGGCGTCGTTCGCCGCGTATTTGGACGCCGTCGGCGAAGTGGAATGGGCCAATCTTGAAGAGGCGGCGACGGCGATGCTTGAGGATATGGGCAACGAAGTGGTTGCCCGCTGGATGCAGATCAAGGCCGTGTTAAGTGAGGACGGCGGCGGCACGGCAGCCTTGAGCCATCAGATCGTACTGGAAGATAAGCAGCCCCAATGGGACAACGCGTCGTTGCTGGCCCGGCTGGCGGTGATTTAGCTAAGCCCAATTCGCATGGCGCATGCGACACCCGGAATCCGCATGAACATCATCGTCATTATGGACATCCGGTCCGAACCGGGCGCGGCTTTAATTGGCAAAACCCTCGCTGGGTCATGCGCAACCCGCTTAGGAATCGGTAAATTCGCTTAAAGTTTATTTTGGCGCCGGTGGCGTTCCTGGCCCAGCTCGTCCAGCACCAATTGCTCGTCGCGGGCGCGCTCGGCGTCTTCGATTTCGTCGCGCGCCTCCTTGGCAATCTCAAAGACCTTCAATTCCTTGAATTCTTCCCGCATCTCTTCCTGGGCGACGGCGATTTTTTCTTCAAATTCGACTGTCGCGTCCATTATTTGCTGGCGCCGGGCTATGGCCTCAGCTGCATAAGGCCCGTATAAATATCCGGCCTCCTCGGGCGATTGCTGCGCCGCATTCTGCTCGGAGACGATTTCCACCTCCAGGTTTTTGGCCCGATGTTCCAGATCCAGAACCTCGCCCAGAAGGGCACCCAGATCCCGACGTTTCTCATCAACAATATATTTGTGCAGCCGGACAATCGCTTTCAGATCCTTGGCCATCGGCTAGCCCTCCGGCGCATAGTTCATATCAAGCGCATCGGCGAGGCTACGGTAACACTCTTCCAAGCCGCTTTGTTCGCCCTTGGTCTGGCGGAGAAATTCCTCGATGGCGGAATTATAATGGATGGCCTCATCGACGTGATGGTCCGAGCCTTGCCGGTAAGCACCGAGGCGGATCAATTCGGACATGTCTTCATACACGGAAACAAGCTGGCGGCCACGATTGATGATCTCGTTTTGGGCGCTGGTGTTGCAATCTGGCATTGTCCTCGAAACGCTGCGCAGTATATTGACGGCTGGGAAGCGACCGCGCTCGGCGATGGCCCGGTCGAGCACAACGTGCCCGTCCAGAATGCCGCGGACCGCATCGGCTACCGGCTCATTATGATCATCTCCCTCGACCAGGACGGTGAACAGACCAGTAATGCTGCCCTGCCCAGCAATGCCCGGTCCTGCCCGCTCCAGCAACCTCGGCAATTCGGCAAACACTGCGGGCGTATAGCCGCGCGTCGCCGGCGGTTCGCCGGCGGACAAACTGATTTCCCGCTGCGCCATGGCAAACCGGGTCACACTGTCCATCAGGCATAGAACATCGCGGTTGGTATCGCGGAAATATTCGGAAACCGCCATGGTCATGTAAGCCGCCTGGCGCCGGACCAGGGCCGGCTCGTCCGACGTGGCGACAACGACAACGCTACGCTTGAGACCTTCTTCGCCAAGATCGTCCTCGATAAACTCCCGGGCCTCGCGGCCACGTTCACCGATCAGTCCGATGACGCTGACATCGGCGTTTGTATGGCGTGCCATCATCGACAGCATGGTGGATTTGCCAACGCCCGATCCGGCAAAAATTCCCATGCGCTGCCCTTTGCAGACTGTCAGGAAGGCGTTCATCACGCGCACCCCAAGATCGACCTTGCCGCCGACGCGGGTGCGCTTGTGGGCCGGCGGCGGGGAGTTTTGAATGGTGTACGGCGCCGGCCCGACAGGCAACGGCCCCTTGTCGTCCAGCGGTCGGCCAAAGGCGTCAATCACGCGCCCCAGCCAGGCAGCATCGGGATATATAACCGGCTCGGAAGTTCCAATCTCCACACGGCAACCAAGGCCGATGCCTTCTAGCGTTCCAAACGGCATCACCAGCGCGCTGGTCTCGGAGAACCCAACCACTTCGCAAACCACGTGGCGGCCGTTGCGCGCCTCGATGGAGCAATGATCGCCAATCGATAGCCGGCCCTCGACGCCATTGATTTCCACCAGCATACCGAGGATCGAGGTTACCCGGCCATAGACATGGAAGTCGGGCAATCGATTGATTTCATTGAGAATATTTTCGACGATGTAGGACATTGCCGTTTCTTGATCCGAGCCCACGAACTTGTTGCTTTGTTATAACCAATTTTCGCAGCGACGGTTTAAGGATTGGTTACTGGCGCTTGTTAATCTGGCGAATAATCATAGCAACACAGTAGCCGGCAGGCAGATCAAATCGCTAGATTTGTATATTTTGCCTCTGGGGCTTTGCGAATCGGCAGGTGGTATTCTTGGGTAACGCCAAATCGTTGTGCAAAATATATTCGCCCAACAACCTTCTAAGCTATTGATATTTCATGGTTGAATGCGCACATTTAAGATTGAATTGGAAAACTTGCAACAACCCGCTTAGGCTTTTATGTTAACCATTCGTTAGCTTGGGCCCAAGTCTAGAGAAAGGTAAGCCATGCGTGTCCTTCTCGTGGAAGACGATCCCACCACGTCGCAAAGTATCGAGATGATGTTGTCATCGGCCAGTATGGTTGTCGATGTAACCGATCTTGGTGAAGACGGGCTGGAAATCGGCAAGTTGTATGATTACGACATAATCATTCTTGATCTCATGCTGCCCGATATTGATGGCTATGAAGTATTGAGGCGCCTTCGCAATTCTAAGGTGGAAACGCCTGTCTTGATCCTTTCGGGTCTGACTGAATCGGAAAACAAGGTCAAGGGGCTCGGCTCCGGTGCCGATGATTATTTGACCAAGCCATTTGTCAAAGACGAGCTGATTGCGCGTATTCTTGCCATCGTGCGTCGCTCCAAGGGACATTCCGACTCGATCATTCGTTGCGGTAAGCTCGCCGTTAATTTGGATGCGCATACCGTCGAAGTGGATGACAAACCCGTCCATCTGACCGGTAAAGAATACGGAATTCTCGAACTTTTAAGCCTTCGCAAGAGCACCACCCTGACCAAGGAAATGTTTTTGAATCATCTCTACAATGGTATTGATGAGCCGGAGCTGAAAATTATCGATGTGTTCGTCTGCAAGCTCCGGAAAAAATTGGCCAAGGCCTGCGAGGATGAAATCTACATCCATACGGTTTGGGGGCGGGGTTATGTTTTGAGGGAGCCGGAAGAAGACGCCGGAAAACCCAAAAAGCCGACGCGCGAAAAGGCAAGCGCCTAGCGCTCCACGACATTATATGCATTTAATTTGGCAGCCGGCGCGCGGACCGGACGGGATTGTTGCGTGCGCTGCCAAAGCGGTTCTGGACAAATATCAATCGATTTGACGGGAACAAACTGGTTTTAATGCTTGGCGCGGTGCGTCGCGCGCACCTGAGACAAATGTGGTGGCAAAACCACCCCGGCCAAATGGTTCATTTTTGTCCAGAACCGCCCTAGGATGCAAAGGCGGCTACGGCGGGATGTTCCATAAACGCTGATGGGCCGGATTCTTTGCTAGCAACCTCATAGACACCGCGCAATTTCGGTATCGGCTGAAATAAATTCGATATTCCAAGAACGGTCTCGGCGCCGCCAAGAAACAACAAACCATCGGGCGGCATGCATTCGGCAATTCGCGCCAATATCTGGGCCTTGGTCTCCTGATCAAAATAAATCAAAACATTGCGGCAAAACACGATGTCAAACTGGCCGAGGGTCGCGAAGCTATCCAAAAGATTGAATTCCCGGTATTTGACCATCGAGCGCAGCTCAGATTTCACCCGCCAATGTTCGTCTTCTTTGTCAAAATATTTGACCAAATTTTGAACCGGCAATCCCCGCTGAACCTCGAACTGGGTGTAAAGCCCGTTTATAGCCTTATCCAATATATCGGTGGAAATATCCGTTCCCAATATATCGACATTCCAACCTGCAATTTTGGGCCCAAGTTCGTTGAGGATCATCGCCAGAGAATACGGCTCCTGCCCGCTGGAAGCGGCCGCGCACCAAATTTTAATTTTGCGCGTATTTTGGCGTGCGTCCAGATAGTAAGGCAAGGTTGCTTCACGAAAAATATCAAACGGCTTTATATCTCTGAAAAAGAACGACTCGTTCGTGGTCATGGCCTCAATGATCGCCTTTTTGACCTCGGGACTGGTTCCATTTTTTGCGCGAACGACCAATTCCTCAATACCGTTCAGTGATAGCTTGCGCGCGACAGGGATCAGCCGACTTTCGAGCAAATAGGATTTTTCCTCTGTCAGTACGAGGCCCGATTCACGTTTTAGCATTTCCTGTAGAAAATTGAAATCGCCCGGGCCCATTACATGCCCTTGTCCATAAATTCAGCAACGTAGGGCGCAAGGTCATCGATAGGCAGGACGGCCGTGCACAGCCCCGCGGAAGCAACGGCGCCCGGCATTCCCCAAACCACGCTCGATGCTTCATCCTGGGCAATAATTGTTCCGCCAGCGGCGACGATATTTTCTCCGCCCTTCATGCCGTCATATCCCATGCCGGTCAAAATAACGACCAGAACGTTGGACCCGTAGTGCTCGGCAACACTTCTGAGCATCGGATTAACGGCCGGTCGGCAGTAATTTTCCGGAGGTCCCTGATTGAGGGTGATTTTCTTTACGGCATCGACTTCCTCTACCTGCATATGATAATCGCCCGGCGCCACGTAAATGTGCCCGGCTCGAAGAATTTCGCCATCCTGGCCCTCGTCGGCGGGAAATCCAGCCGATTTGGTCAAATGCTGCGCCAGGATTTTGGTAAAATTCGGCGGCATATGTTGGGTTACCAGCGCCGGCACCGGCAGCTTTCCATTCAGGCCCTTGAAGAATGTAAACAGCGCTTGCGGGCCGCCCGTGGAGGAGCCGACCACAAGAATACGCGGCTTCGAGCGTATCGTCGCCTTCGGGCGCAAGACAACTTCTGCGCTCGGAATAATCTTTGGGTTGGCCGCGGTAGCAGGTTGGGGTGCGCGGCCGAATTTACCTTGTGCTAGATTTTTGATTTTCTCCAGCAGTTCATGCTGAAAATCCTTGCCGCCTGTCATTTCGCGAGATGATGACGGTTTGGTGATATAGTCCGCCGCGCCAGCCTGAAGCGCCCGCAAACTAATTTCAGCATTTTTCATCGTCAGGGTGGAGGCTATGATCACCTTGATTTTAGGATCTTTGGCCAAAATCTGCGGCAATGCGGTCAAACCGTCCATTACGGGCATTTCGATATCCAGCACGACGACATCAACATCGCCCTTATCGACGCGTTTAACCGCCAGCAATCCATTGGCCACGGTATCGACGACTGCAACATTCGGATCGTTGGAAATCATCTTGGAAATCAAGCCGCGAACGACCGCGGAATCGTCAACAATCAAGACATTGATAATTGGGTTATTGCTATTCAATTTATTTTACCCGGCACACTCGATTGCATCAGCGAAACCAGCCAATGAACGAGAAAAACCTCAAACACCCTTACAGAAGGCCGACTTGCGCAAACTTGGCCTGTATAATTTCACCATCGAACGGCTTCATAATGTATTCATTTGCTCCCGCTTCCATGGCTTCTTGGATATGGTTGACGTCGTTTTCGGTTGTACAGAACACGACCACGGGGCCATCGCCACCCGGCAATTGACGGAGATTTTTGAGAAAATCTATCCCATCCATCACTGGCATGTTCCAATCAAGGAGAACAGCATCGGGCATTTGATTTTTGCACAAATCCAGCGCCACCTGACCGTCTTCGGCTTCGACGGTCTCAAAATCCAACTCTTGAAGGATTTTTTTGGCGACCATTCGTATAACTTTTGAATCATCTACAATTAAACAGGATTTCATGGCTTTTCGTTTGACCTTTTCGATTTCAATTCAAATCAAGCCGCCCCGGGCAAAGAATAAGGACGGCACATGCATAAAGGGCGATTTGCGGTAATGTCTACTAAAATCCGTTACTCTGCAACGATCATGTACCGTCCGCAGACTGAACCACGTGGGACAAGGAATCCACCAATGCATCGCGGTCATATTTTGACACATAATCGCTAAAACCGACTTCGCGTCCGAGATCGAAATCCTGCTCCGATACCCGCGACGAAAGCGCTACCAGCGGTGTATTCTGCCAGGCGCCATCACCGCGCACGGTCCGCGCGAACTCAAAACCGTTCATATCGGGCATTTCGATATCGCTGACGATAATATCGAACTTGTCACCCCGCTCCCTGAGATCAAGCGCTTCTTGCGCACGCTCGGCGGTCACGACATCGTAACCGGCGACGGAAAGAAGCGGTGTCATCATGTTACGAAAGAAGGAGCTGTCATCGACAAGCAACAGTTTACGCCGACGGCCCAACAAGGCGTTGCTTTCGCTGGCGCTCCCGTTAAACCAATCGGAAAACCCTTTGGTCAGATAATAACCGGCATCGATAACATCAGTCGCCTTGCCGTTGATCACCGCACTACCGACTAAACCGTCCGTGCTTGAGCGTAATTCTACGTTCACGTCATCTTCGACAATATCGATGATTTCTTCGACGACCAAACCCATGGAACGGTCTTTGTCGGTGAACACGAGTATCGACTGCATGCCTTCCGGCTTCCATTCGTAGTCTTCATTGTAGGGGATCAGCGGCATCAATTGCCCGCGATATTGAACCACGCGCTGGGCGTTGGAATATTCGACAGTGGAAAGATCGATTTCCTCCAATCGCGCGACCAGGGCCAGCGGGACCGCTTTCAGCGATTCGCCGCCAGATTTGAATACCAACATGGCCTGGCGTTCGCTGCTCGCCGCTGTCTCGGAAACCACCGAGCTCTCTGCCTTGGCCGCACCCATCGACATCTCGCCGGTGGCCGATGCGATGCCGTTGGGATCCAAAATCATGATCACGCTGCCATCGCCAAGGATGGTGTTCCCGGAAAACAGACTGATGTCCCGCAAAATCGGCGCGACCGGTTTGACAACGATTTCCTCGGTATCAAACACGCGGTCGACGATAATGCCGAAGGTATAATTGCCGACCTGGCTGACGATGATAAATGCCTCGTCATCGGGGCCATGCTCAGTGGCGCCATCCAATTTGAGCAGCGACGATAGCTGCACCAAAGGCAGCAACCGATTGCGAAGGCGTAAGACCGGCGCATTGTTGATCATCTCGATGGCATTCTCGGAATGGGCCGAAGCGCGGACCAATTCCAATACGCTGATTTGCGGAACGGCGAACCTCTGATTGGTGCATTCGACAATAAGCGCCGATACAATGGCCAAGGTTAGCGGGATTTTGATGGTGAATGTGGAACCCTTGCCGGCGACCGAGTTCAATTCAATGGTGCCGCCAATTTTTTCGATATTCGTGCGGACAACATCCATACCAACACCGCGCCCCGATACGCTGGTCACTTTTTCGGCGGTCGAGAATCCGGCATTGAAGATGAATTGCTGAATCTGCTGATCCTGCATGCCCTCCAATTCTTCATCGGTAGCCAATCCATTTTCGATGATTTTGCCTTTGATACGGTCCATATTCAGGCCGCGGCCATCGTCGGCAATTTCAATGACAATGTGCCCGCCCTCATGGAAGGCCTGCAATAGAACGACCCCGGTTTCGGGTTTGCCAACTTCGGTGCGCTCGGCCGGAGTTTCCAACCCATGATCAGCCGAATTGCGGACCATGTGGGTCAACGGATCCTTGATCAGCTCCAACACCTGGCGATCCAGCTCGGTTTCGGCGCCAACCATTTGCAGATCGATTTTCTTATTGGCTTCCAACGCCAGATCACGAACGATGCGGGGCAATTTGGCCCAGGCGTTACCGATGGGCTGCATGCGGGTCTTCATTACACCCTCTTGAAGATCCGACGTTATGTGGCTAAGGCGCTGAAATGGTACGTTAAACTCGCTGTCTTCGCGGCCCCGGACCATCTGGTTGAGCGCGTTGCGGGTCAGAACCAGCTCGCTGACCAATGTCATGAGATTTTCCAACAAATCGACATTCACCCGGATCGTCTGCTGAGCGATCGCCGATTCCTTGGTACCGCCTTCAGGAGCCGGAGATGGCGCCGTCTTTTTCACTTCGGCCGGCAACGACGCTTTTGCATCGCTGCCAGATTCTTGCGAACGTTCGGCAGCCATTTCGGCGGCCATTATCTTTTCGGTCGAACTTTTGACGCCGCTCGCCTCGGCGGCCATCACCTCTTCCAGCAGCTCGGCAGCCACCGGAAAACCTTGCTCGTTCAAAATAGGACCGCTGGGCGCGGCTGCCGGCTCATCGGCGGGCGCTTCTTCAGGCTCGGGCTCTGCCGCAGCGGCGGACGCGTCTCCATCGGCCATGGCGCGCAGCTTACCGATCAGACCGCTGTCGTCGCCTTCCGGCTCGGACCCGGCCTCTTCCAAGCCGCCAAGCAAATCGCGGATGGTATCGATAGTTTGCAGCACCAAGGTTACCGCATCGGGGGTGACTTCAAGTTCACCGTCACGAAATTTTCCGAGCACGTCTTCGCCGGCATGGGCCACGGCTTCAAGCCTGGGCAATCCAAGAAAACCACTGGTACCTTTGATCGTATGAACAAGCCGGAATATATTCGAAAGAATCGCATTGTTGCTCGAATCCTGCTCGAATTTGACCAACTCAACATCGAGCACGGCGAGGTTTTCCGAAGTTTCAGTCAAAAATTCTGTTAATAGATCGTCCATGATCCGGGCTCCAGTTCAATGGTCTCAAGAGAGACCGCCATTTTTCGCGTCTTGTACCTACAGATGGGGACTGCTTCAGCAAATCTGTACCCCTTTAGGTCAAATAAATCGGTGATGATGTATTTTTACGCAAAAGGGGCCGAATACCGGCTAATCCGTAACATTAAACTCTACGGTATCTGGGGACTTGTCAGAGAAATGCAAGGCCATCTGGTTTGCCAGGGAAATTTGGAGACAATTATAAGCAACAACATTGCGAATCGATATATCGTCGATGCGTAGGTGTTGATCAAATCCGTTCCGTGTTTCGGGATGTAATGCACACCGGTCCCCAGACACTTTGACATATATATGTAGGCGATTTGTGGAAGCCCCGAGATCAATTTCCAGCTCCGCGGTACGGCGGGCACATTCGGCGGCGATCAATACGAGACCAAGAACCATCTTGCCCGCGGTCTTTATAAGACGCTCGCCATCTTCTGGTTTTTGGTGCCAAGTCAGTTCCATCTTGTTGTCCATCGCATGGCTGGCGATCATTTGCCGCAACAATCCAAATTCCGTCGTTGCCTCATCACCACCTCCCCAGCCGCCAAACGCGAGCCGGAAATATTCGAGACGCTGAGCGGCCTGGCGCGAGGAGGCGCCGATCAGTGACATGGCATCGTCTTGCATGCCGGAACTTGCATCGGTCAACAACTCCATGCCGTTATTGATGGCGCCCACCGGGCTAATGAGATCGTGGCAAATTTTAGAGCATAGAAGCTCTGCAATTCGCTGATGAATAATTTCGGTCATGCTCTGCCGGGTCCACCTTTTCAAAATTTAACGCATTGGATTGTGGCACAGGTGACCCAAATATCTCAAATTGAGAAATAGAATTGATACAAGGGGTGCGTTTGCATAAGTTCAGCCCATCGGACAAAACGTAAGTCGCAACCATCACAGCAGCGCCGGAGATGAGCAAAGAAGCATGGATGCCCCCTCGGACGATCAAAGAAAAAAAAGAAAAAAGGGTTTGCCGAAAGGCAGGCAAATCACACCGGACGCCTTGCAATACGTGCAACGGATTTTGGGTGATCAACCACGCGATGGATCGCTACTGATAGAATTCCTGCACCGCATTCAAGATGATCAAGGTCATTTGTCCTCGGCCAACTTGGCGGCGCTTGCGCACGAGTTAAAGCTTTCGCAAGCCGAGGTGTATGAGGTTGCGAGTTTTTATCATCATTTTGAAATCGTTAAAGAAGATGACAAAAGTCCGGCGCAATACACCGTTCGGGTTTGCGGCAGTATCGCTTGCGAGATGGCCGGCTCCGAAGCACTTTTCAACCAGCTTGAAAAAAATCTGGGGAGTGCGGTTCGCATTGTTCACGCGCCGTGCATGGGTGCCTGCGACAAGGCGCCGGTGGCGTCGATGGGAAAGCACCAATTCCCCCATTGTTCGGTGGAGGATATCGGCAAGGCGGCGGAATCCGATGCGGTAACGCCGATAATTCCCGACTATGAATCGGTCGACGCCTATGGTGAACGGGGCGGATATGAAACGCTAAAAAAACTGCGGGCGGGAAGCCTTGCAGGCAGCGACATATTGGAGGAGCTGGAAGCAGCTGGTTTGAGGGGGATGGGCGGCGCCGGGTTTCCGGTGGCACGAAAATGGAAGTTTTTGGAGGGGAGCGAAAAGCCGCGCACCCTCGTGGTCAACGCCGACGAAGGCGAGCCCGGCACCTTTAAGGACCGTCTGTGCCTTGAAGACCAGCCCCATCAATTCCTGGAAGGGACCTTGATCGCCGCGCACACCGTCGAAGCCGGTGACGTCTACATCTATTTGCGCGACGAATACCCGCATATTCATGAGATTTTGAGCCGTGAAATTGCGGCCTTGGAGGAAAGCAGCATTTCGCTGCCGGTGCGTCTGCATCTGAGGCGCGGCGCCGGGGCATATATATGTGGCGAGGAGACGGCGCTTCTCGAAAGTTTGGAGGGAAAGCGGGGATTACCGAGGAACCGGCCACCCTACCCCGCCCAAAAAGGACTATATGGGAGGCCAACGCTGATCAATAATGTCGAAACCCTGCACTGGGTGAGCCTGATCATGCAAAACGGCGCCCAATGGTACCTGGACCAGGGGCAGCCGCGCTTCTATTCAGTTTCAGGACGGGTAAAAAATCCGGGCGTGGTGCGCGCACCGTCAGGAACCACGGCGCGCCAGCTCATTGAAGAGCATTGCGGCGGCATGGCGGATGGTGAGCGCTTTACCGCTTACCTTCCGGGCGGCGCCTCGGGCGGCATATTGCCGGCGGCGCTGGCCGATGTTCCACTGGATTTCGGCACGCTGGAAGAGCATGGCTGTTTCGTGGGCTCTGCCGCCGTCGTGGTATTCTCGGACCTAGACGACATGCGCAGCGTCGCCAGAAATTTGATCGGCTTTTTTGAAGACGAGAGCTGCGGCCAATGCACGCCCTGCCGCATCGGATGCGAAAAATTGCTGACATTGATGGCGGGCGAAGAATGGGACGGCGATCTCATGCGCGATCTGGCCGGCACCATGCGCGACGCATCGATTTGCGGGCTTGGCCAGGCAGCGCCCAATCCTGTTTTATCGACCTTGAAATTCTTTCTGGAGGATAAATTATGAGCGAGAACACGGCGTTCATCCTCAATGGAGCCGAAGTCAGCGCGGCTTCCGGTGAAACCATTTGGCAATGCGCGGACCGGCTGGGCATCGAGATACCGCATCTTTGTTATCGGCACGCCGCCGATTATCGCGGCGACGGCAACTGCCGCACTTGCCTGGTGGAAATTGACGGTGAACGGGCGTTGGCGCCATCCTGCATCCGCGAGCCGGAAGAAGGCATGGTCGTCACCTCCAATTCCGAGCGGGCAAAAAAAACGCGGAGCGCCGTGTTTGAGCTGCTTCTTGCCGACCAGTCAGAACCCGAAGGCGAGTTCAAAAACTGGCTGGACCAAATGGCGATCACCGACAGCCGGTTCCCAAAGAGCCGCGCGCTTGAGGCAGATACCAGCCACACCGCCATCGCAGTGGATATGAACAAATGCATCCATTGTAAATTGTGCGTCCAGGCTTGCCGCGAAATTCAGGGCAATGACGTTATCGGCATGGCCATGCGCGGCTCCGAAAGCGCCATTGTATTCGATATGGCGGACCCCATGGGCGCCAGCAGTTGCGTTGCCTGCGGCGAATGCGTGCAGGTGTGCCCCACCGGTGCGCTAAAATCTTCCGCACCCGACGCGCCAGAAGCAAATGTCGACGCCGACAAGACCGTCGATAGCGTCTGCCCCTATTGCGGCGTTGGCTGCCAGGTTCGATTTCACGTCAAGGACAACAAGATCGTCCAAGTGGACGGCCGCAACGGCCCCGCCAATCACGGTCGGCTGTGCGTAAAGGGCCGGTTTGGGATGGACTATGCCAGCCATGACCACCGCCTGACGGTACCTTTGATCCGCAAAGATAGCGCTGTGAAAACCGAGGAAATTACGGTTGATCCGAACGATCCGTTCGATCAGTTCCGCATTGCCACTTGGGACGAAGCGCTGGACAAGGCCGCCGATGGTTTCAAAGATATTCTCGAAAGTAAGGGAGCCAAGGGGCTTGCCGGTTTTGGTTCGGCCAAAGGGTCTAACGAGGAAGCCTATTTGTTTCAGAAATTGATCCGCACCGGCTTTCGCACCAACAACGTGGATCACTGCACCCGGCTTTGCCACGCATCCTCAGTTACCGCTCTGTTGGAAGGCATTGGATCAAGCGCGGTCACGGCGCCGTTTATCAGTTGCCTAGATTCGGACGTCATCGTTGTCATCGGCGCGAACCCGACGGTCAATCATCCCGTCGCGGCGACGTTCATCAAAAATGCGACCGAAGCGGGCGCCGAACTGATTGTTATGGATCCGCGCAGAAACGCCCTGGCGCCTTACGCCAGCAATTTTCTGCAATTCAATCCGGGCAGCGATGTGGCGATGTTGAACGCGTTGCTGAACGTGATCGTCGAAGAAAAGCTTTATGACCGGCAATACGTGGAAGCGCACACCGAAGGATTTGCCGAGCTTGCCGAGCATGTCGCACAATTTACGCCCGAACGGATGTCGCCATTGTGCGGTATCGAGCCCGAAGAGCTATGCCAGGTGGCACGCAAAATCGCCGGCGCCGGCGCGGCGATGATATTTTGGGGCATGGGGATTGCCCAGCATACGCATGGGACCGACAACGCGCGCTGTCTGATCGCGCTGGCATTGATCTGTGGCCATGTGGGAAGGGCCGGCGCCGGGCTGCATCCGCTTCGCGGCCAGAACAACGTGCAAGGCGCATCCGACGCCGGACTGATTCCGATGATGTATCCGGACTACAAGCTGGTTTCGGATAGGAAAAATCAGGAGTATTTCGAGGATTTTTGGGGGACGGCGCTTGATCCTGAACCGGGACTGACCGTGGTGGAGATCATGGACTCGATCTTTGAAGGGGAAATCGAAGGGCTGTATGTGATGGGGGAAAACCCCGCCATGTCGGACCCAGACACGAACCATACCCGCCAAGCGCTTGCCAAGCTAAAGCATCTTGTGGTTCAGGATATCTTCCTGACCGAGACGGCAAATTTTGCGGATGTTATTCTTCCCGCATCCGCTTGGCCGGAAAAAGACGGCACCGTCACCAACACCGACCGGCGCGTTCAAATAGGCCGCCGCGCATTGGACATGCCGGGAGAGGCACGCCAGGACTGGTGGCTTATCCAGGAATTAGCCCGCCGCATCGGGCTTGATTGGAATTATGGCGGCCCCGAAGACGTTCATGGGGAAATGCAGCAATGTATGGCGTCCATGCGCCATATTCCCTGGCAGCGCCTGGAAATTGAAGAAGCGGTTACCTACCCGTGCCTCGGCGAAGATCAGCCCGGGCACGAGATAATTTTTGGCGATGGATTTCCAACGACCAACGGGCTTGGCCGGCTGGTCCCGGCGGATATCACACCGCCCGACGAAGTTCCGGATGAAGAGTTTCCAATGGTGCTGACCACGGGCCGCCTGTTGGAGCATTGGCACACGGGTGCCATGACACGCCGGGCTGAAAGCTTAAGCACGATTGAGCCGGAGGCCGCCGTTCATGTCTCGCCTTTGGATATGGAGCGATTGGAACTGGATCCAGGTGAAACCGTAGCGGTCACCACGCGGCGGGGCACCATCCAATTGGCGGCGCGCCGCGAGCCCAATATGCCGGAAGGCCTGGTGTTCATTCCATTTTGCTTTGCCGAGGCGCCGGCCAATATGCTGACCAATCCGGCGCTTGACCCGTTTGGCAAGATACCGGAGTTGAAATTTTCCGCCGCCCGTTTGGAAAAAACGTCGCCGTGAATTCCAAACGGGATGTGTTTTCCGTATTGCTGTCCGGCGTGCAGGATACGCCGGTTCTAAACATCACAATCGGCGTCAATTGGACCCTCGTGGAAACTGCCGAAGGCTGTGGACTAGCACAGACCCCCAGACGCGACGCTCCAGGGTGTCAGCCTGTTCGGAACGCCGGAACCTTGGCGGAAGGGGGCCTCGCGGCGCTGGCCGCATTGGTGCAATCGGACAATCCCCTGGAGACATCGGTCGGGGTTGCCGCCATTAACGCCCACCACAATCGCTATAATACTGAAGGGCCTGATCTAAACGGCCTGGGCGCATTTCAAGACGTCGAAGGGCTGGTTGCCGTAATCGGCCGCTTCCCAAATCTTGAGCGCCACCTGAATAATTATTGCGTGATTGAACGGGAACCCAGGGAAGGCGAGTACGGCGAAGGGGATATGGAGGAAATACTGCCAAAATGCGAAGCCGTGGTGATCACGGCGGCGACACTGGCCAATGGAAGCGCCGGGCCCATTATCGAATTGGCGGGAAACGCGCGGAAGGCCTTTGTCGGGCCCGGCACACCACTGGCGCCAGCGCTGTTTGCAGAGGGGATTGTTTGTTTGGCGGGAATGGTGATCGACGATGCGGCGCGGGCGCGCAAAGTCATTGGCCAAGGCGGGGCGGTGGCGGCACTGAAAAACTGTGGCCGGTACGTTACGTTGATGGCGCCGTGATGTTGCGCGCGATTTCCTCGGCGCGTTTCAAATCATCGCTTTCGTTAATATTGAAAAATGGATCATAAGGGTCTGTTTCGAAGGCCACCTCGGCGAGGCGATGGCGCGCCGTCCAGCGATCAATTTTGCGGACATTTTCTTGGGTAAGGGCATGGCGAAGATCACCCGCCAACGATGTAGACCATAATCCGCAAACCGGGTGCACCCGGCCGGCGGAGCACGCCGATACCAGGTCCGCCCCCTGGTCCTCGGCAGCATCCAGATAGCGTTGGACCAGGCCCGCTGGAACAAACGGCGCGTCCGCCGGGAAACTGACGATCCATTTTACATCGGGATGCTGGCTTGCGCCCCATTCCATAGCCGCAAGAATGCCCGCAAGCGGGCCTTGGAATCCCTCGACGGAATCGGCGACAACGGGCAAGGCGTAGTCTTGAAATCGGGACGCGTCGCCGTTGGCATTGATGATCATATAGCTGGTTTGCGGAACCGCGCGTTCCGTAACCCAGTCCAGGATGGGCCGGCCCAGGAGCGGGCGCATACATTTGTCGCCGCCGCCCATGCGCCGCGCCAAGCCGCCGGCAAGAATGACGCCGATGGTTTTGATCATGCCTTTTTCGAATTCATGCGGGCAGGATTGGCGGACCCATCCGCCTCGCCGTCCGTTTGCGCATCAAAAACAATGCGATGTTCACCGGCGAGGGCCAAAAAACGTTGGCCGCGCGCACGACCGATCAACGTCAAACAAGCTTGGCGCGCCAAATTGACACCCCAAGCTGTAAACCCCGAACGCGAAACCAATATTGGAATGCCCATCTGAACGGTCTTGATCACCATTTCGCTGGTAAGCCGTCCAGTGGTGTAAAAAATCTTGTCGGCACCATCGATACTTTCAAGGCGCATATAACCGGCGATTTTATCGACGGCATTGTGGCGGCCAACATCTTCCATATAGATAAGTGGCTTGTCGCCCTCGGCGAGGACGCAGCCGTGGATAGCTCCGGCTTCCAAGTACAAACTCGGCGCCGTGTTGATTTTCTTGAGGAGCGTAAAGAGATCGCTGGTATTGATCCGCGCGGCATCGGGCAAATTTATCTCGTCGAATTTTTCCATTAGATCGCCGAACACAGTTCCCATCGCGCAGCCCGATGTTAGCGTTTTTTTAGCAAGTTTTTCTTCGAAGTCCGATTCAAATTCGGTCCGGACGACAACGGTTTCAATATCTTCCTCGTAGTCGATGCCGGTTATCTTGTCTTCTGGGGACAACATGTTCTGATTGACCAGATATCCGACCGCCAAATATTCCGGATAGTCGCCAATGGTCATCATAGTCACGATTTCCCGGGAATTGAGGTAAAGCGTCAACGCCCGCTCCACCGTCACCGAAACCGTGACCGCGTTTTTATCGTGATCGGTGCCCGTAATCCGCTCGACCAATCGCTGATCATCCGGGTCCGGTGCTACCGAAAATTCCTTCAATTTGGCCATCAATCTTCCGATCCTCTGCACTGTTGGAAGCATACCGCAGGAACCCGTCTTTGGACATACAATCAACAAATCCGCCGGGTAGCACCCGGGTTAAGGTTTCGGTAACGTGTTGTCATATACCCTGGTGCCCTCGGTTCATGACTAGGGAAATTCGATCATGTCCGCAAAAAGCGAACTTAAGTCAGCCACCAGGCAATGCGCGTTCATCCACCGTCTCGTTATCGAGGCGGAAGCTTGCACCGACACAGACCGTGCCGGTCTTCTATACGGGATGGCCAAAGAGGAAAGTGGCAATCTTGCCAAGACGCTAACGACCCTCCTGGCCCGCAAACGACCGGCGCACCAATTGGCTCGGGCGCGCGCCGCCTGATAACAAGCCATGGTGCGGTCAATTAGCCACAAGGTAACGGCAATTGCCGTTTGCCCGTGACAAGTCACGCCTAAAGTCTTACTTTTCAATACATTGTTTGACGAAAGGTGCTCGGCAATCTAGCCGCTTAAAAGCCATGACTGACCTTATAGATCCTTTTGGACGCCAGGTGAGCTACTTGCGCGTTTCGGTGACTGACCGGTGTAACTACCGGTGCGTTTACTGCATGGCGGAAAACATGACATTTCTGCCCAAAAGCGACCTGTTGAGCCTGGAAGAGCTGGACAGAGTGTGCAGCGCGTTCGTCGAACGCGGCGTCGATAAAATCCGTCTGACCGGCGGTGAGCCTCTGGTTCGGCGTGGAATAATGGGTTTTATCGAGAATTTGGGCCGCCATTTAAAATCCGGCGCGCTGAAAGAATTGACCCTGACAACCAACGGCAGTCAGCTTTCAAAATATGCAAATAATTTGGCAGACTGCGGAGTGAAACGCATAAACGTTTCGGTTGATTCTCTGGATCCGGTCAAATTTCACGAGGCGACCCGCTGGGGCCATTTGGATGATGTTCTGGAGGGATTGGAGGCCGCGAAGCGGGCGGGATTGGATGTGAAAATCAATGCGGTTGCGTTGAAGGACTTCAACGATGACGAATTTGACCGCCTGATCGCCTGGTGTGGAGATGATGGCTATGATCTGACCCTTATCGAAACCATGCCTATGGGCGATATTGGATCGGACCGGCTCGACCAGTATTTGCCGCTTGCCGAAGTCCGCGCGCAAATTGAAAAGCACTGGACGCTGGACAGCACAGATTATCAGACCGGCGGGCCAGCCGCCTATTCCGTGGTTCGTGAAACCGGAAAACGGATCGGCTTCATCACACCGCTGTCTCACAATTTTTGCGAAAGCTGCAACCGGGTGCGGCTTACCTGCACCGGCAATCTTTTTATGTGCCTGGGCCAAGACGATTGCGCCGACCTCCGTGGTCCCTTGCGCATGAGCGAAAGCAACGCCGCGCTCCATGACGCCATCGACCGTGCCATCGGCCAAAAACCCAAGGGACATGATTTCGTGATCGATCGACGCAACGCCGGGCCCGCCGTCAGCCGCCATATGAGCGTCACCGGCGGCTGATCCTAGCCACAATTTGCGACCGGCCTCATCCAATAGCGCGCAAGTTACCGCATCCGCCAATAGCTGACAATTCTAGAGCAGAATGATGGATTTCAAGACTATCGCAATCGTTTCCGACAATCATGAAGACGCTGTTGGTGCGCGCAAAATACTGGTCGACCGCTACGATGATGTTGCTCCCGATGAAGCGGATCTGATTGTCGCCTTGGGCGGCGATGGTTTCATGCTGACAACCCTGCACAAATACATGGGCAAGGGAACGCCGATATTCGGCATGAATTTGGGCTCGGTCGGGTTTTTGATGAATGAATTTGGTGAAGACGGCCTGCTTGAACGGCTGCAAAGGGCCGAGCCGATTGTGCTGCATCCGTTGCAAATGCGGGCACGGACCAGCGACGGAGAGGAGCACGCCGCCCTTGCCATCAACGAAGTGTCCTTATTGCGCGAACTTCGGCTTGCCGCCAAAATCCGGATCAAGGTCGATGGCGTCAACCGCATGGATGAGCTGATTTGTGACGGCGTCATGATTTCGACGCCGGCAGGCAGTACCGCTTACAATCTTTCCGTATACGGTCCGATCTTGCCTCTTGGCGCCGGTTTATTGGCGCTGACTCCGATTAGCGCTTTTCGTCCCAGGCGCTGGCGCGGCGCCGTGTTGCCGCAAAAATCCCTGATTACATTCGAGGTTTTGGATCCCGGTCTGAGGCCGGTGAGCGCGGTCGCCGATTTCACCGAAGTCCGCAACGTCGTCGAGGTTGAGGTACGCGAAACCAACGGCATCCGCCCCACGCTCCTGTTCGATCCCGAACACAATCTGGAAGAGCGAATTCTCAAGGAGCAGTTTCAGCCATAACTCTGAAGCCAACTCGTCGATGCGTTCCGGCGGCAGGGGCAAATCTGCAATGCCGGCGATGATGGTGGTGATCTGCTGGGCCGCTGACCGTGGCAGTTTTCCAATGAGGAATACGGCCACCTCGGGCGCGCTTCTTTGAAGCAGCGCAATCTGCTTGCCCACCGCAACCTTCTCCGCCGCCCCGCCGGCCAGGATTGCCGCCCAAAGGCCGTCCGTCACCGGCTTCGGCACATAGCCGGTACGCTCCACGGTCTGGATCAGAATCTCGGCGGGGATTTCCTGCAAGACCTCCGGGGATTGATCGTCTTCCAAAGTGGTTAGCCCCGGGAACCGGTTCCGGTGCTCCATTTCGCGCTGCCACCAACCGTCAATCATCTCGGGATCAACAAATATCCCTTCATCGTTACTGTCCTGGCCAAATCCTTTGATCTTGTCGCCATCAATGGCAAAGCCGTGGTCGAGGTCCCCGCCCAGGATAAACCGGCCGATGCCGTCCAGATCGCCATAATGGGCTTCGATGTCACCCAGCCTGGCGCGCAAGTCATCGGCGCCGGCGGCATCAATCGTGCCCGATGCTAACGCCAGGTGGATATGTACGTTATCGGCGCTGCCGTTATTGAACCCTTGCGCCAGCGTATCGACGAAACGCCGGCGCCCGGCGCCCTGTTCGGCCCGCTGGCGTTCCTGCGCACGCGCCTCCTACTTGTCCGACCAGAGCGCCAGCCCATCCCGGATACGGGCCTTGCCCTCATCGTCTTCGAACAAGCCATCAAAGGCGCCCGTATCCATGCTATCCAGAACGCCCCGGCGGAGATCATCTTCAAAGCTCTCTGCCCGACCCGCCGCGCCGGAGCCTGAGAGGCCGGTTTCCACCATGCGCCCCAGAAGGGCGCAGTCCTCATCGATATGCGCCTCTAGATTGGCGGGATCGCCGATCCTAATTTGCGATAATCTTTGCTAGTATCGCTCCGACGCGCAGGGCTTCATCGCGGCCATTCATCGGAATATGTATCATTTCGGTAAATTCTTTGGTTTCCGGTTCAACTACGGCAGAGCCATTTAAGCATCCGCTAACGCATTTTATTGAGACATTCTCAGTGCGCTCAAAACATGCACCAGATTTGCACCGAAGTACTAGAGCAGCAGTCCATGAACCAGAAAATCTAGACCGAAATAAGGATTTCCATTTTGTTTGAATATCTATGCGTGACGAGAGCTCGGTAATTTTAACGCGATACAATTGTCCAATGTCTTTTACGCTGATTTTCTCATCACTCACCCGGATTAATCTTTTGCGCGCCGAGTTGACGATAACGAGGTTACCGTTGGATAAGGAAAACCTAATCGTCTCTCGAATAGCGACTAAATCATGTTTGCTGGTATAACTTCCGACTAGGTGTTGAATTATAGAAGCAAGCCCACCGTTCGGGGATCTATCGCTCGAAGAATCGGCGGCGACAGCAAACCGAATTAGCACTAGTGAGACAACAATCGTGACAAAACCAATTCCAAGTCTCAACTTCAATACTCTCCATCAAACGAATATCAAGATCATTTTAAATGGATTTGCCATACATTGCCATGCATCCAACACATAGGTTGTAACGCAAAACTGTTGATTAAAACTTCGAACAAAATTTCTATATGTTGAAACCAGTTTTACCGTTTAAAAAATCGTCTATTACATTTTGTGCAGGTGATTTTCCTTTACCGCCAATATCGTTCGCGTCAAAGTCCGTAACCTTAACATTGCCATCGGCGTCCGTTATAGAAACGGACCCACTACCATCGGGGTTTTGTAGAATATGTAGTGACGCGCCATCGGGATTACCGGAAAGGTCACTTTCTTCGATAACTGACGTCGAAGTGTTTCCGTTTGGTCCCTCGATAACCGTAACATCAATATTAAACGTGTTTGCTGCCGGTCCAGAATTCGAGATGACAGTTCCTGTCACGGTGTGTGTGACACCACTGCTCGTAATTGTCGTCGTTGGCTCTTTTAATTCAAATCCTAAATCAACATCAGTGCGCGTTAATTGCGCGACTTCACTCGAAGCTGGGTTTTCGCCAGATGCTTGCGGCATTTCGGGCGGCGTTTCGCTGCCTCCGCCCAGACCCTCGAATTCATCTCCAAAGTCACCGTCGTCATCTGGCTCGGATGGCGCACTCGGGCTAAGTGCCTCACCCCCGCTTGGTTGCGTTCCTCCACCTAGGCCTTCGATCTCATCGCCTAGGCCGTCATCATCTGCCTGTACTGCGGGCGCGGACGGAATGGTGGATGCTGTCGGCAGTTTTTCGATGCGCTCTTGGGTGATGGCGTCGATGCGTTCCGGTAGCAATGGCAACTCTGCAATGCCGGCGATGACGGTGATCTGCCGCGCTTCTTCCGGCGGCAGTTTTCCAATGAGGAATTCGGCCACCTCGGGAGCGGTTTTTTGAAGTCCCGCGATTTGCTTGCCCGCCGCCACCTTCTCTGCCGCGCCGCCGGCCAGGATCGCGGCGCGAAGCCCGTCCGTCACCGGGGTGGGCACATGGCCGGTGCGCTCCACCGTCTGGATCAGAAGCTCAGCGGGGATTTCCTGCAAGACCTCCGGGGATTGATTGTCTTCCAAAGTGGTCAGCCCCGGGAACCGGTTCCGGCGCTCCATTTCGCGCTGCCACCAGTTATCGATCTTGTCCGGATTAACGTATTCGGGACGGAGCGTTTCCCCGGGTAAAGGCGCGTTCGGATCAATGATATGGGGAAGTAGTGTTGCTTCTGGAAGCGCCTCGTTGGGATCGATAATATTGGGTAGAATCGTTTCTTCCGGCAATGGCTTGTCCGGACCGACGAATACCCCTTGATCATTGCCGTCAATGGCAAAGCCCGGGTCCAGGTCTCCGCCCAGGATAAACCGGCCGATGCCATCCAGATCGCCATTATGGGCTTCGATGTCACCCAGCCTGCCGCGCAAGTCATCGGCGCCGGCGGCATCAATCGTGCCCGATGCTAACGCCAGGTCGATATGTACGTTATCGGCGTTGCCGTTATTGAACTCTTGCGCCAGCGTATCGGCGAAACGCCGGCGCTGGGCGTCCTGTTCGGCTTGGCGGCGCTCCTCGGCACACACCTCCTGCTTGTCGGACCAGAGCGCTAGCCCATCCCGGATACGGGCCTTGCCCTCATCGTCTTCGATCAAGCCATCAAAGACACCCGTATCCAGGCTTTCCAGGGCGCGCCAAGGATCGCCCTTGGCGAGGGTTTCCAGTACACTCCGGCGGAGATCATCTTCAAAGCTCTCTGCCCGTCCCGCTGCGCCGGCGCCCGACAGCCCGGTTTCCACCATGCGCCCCAGAAGGGCGCGGCCCTCATCGATATGCGCCTCCAGATTGTTAGGGTCACCAAGGGCCCGTT
The DNA here is from genome assembly GCA_018674495.1 of Rhodospirillaceae bacterium. Lineage (GTDB taxonomy): Bacteria > Pseudomonadota > Alphaproteobacteria > Rhodospirillales > UBA2165. Next base: position 30,910 of record JABHAA010000115.1, read on the forward strand.
CCCGCACGCGCCCAAGGGCGGTTTCCGTGCCCTGGATGCGTTCCAACTGGCGGGCCTGATGCTCGGCGCCTATGGCCCGCGCGCCCTGGCGCTGCATAACTTCGTCAAACAGGGCACGGGTGCGCTCCGCCGCAAAGCCGTCCGGGGCTTCCGCCAGGGCCGCATCCCGGCGTTTGCCCAAGGCCTCCAAATGGCGCTCCGCCAGGCCCGATGCGGGGGCGCCGGGTGCCGGCTGGCTTAATGCCCGCTCGGCATCATATTCGGCGGCCGAAGCCTGTTCGTTGGCAAAGGCGATGCCGTCCTGAACGCCGGCGAAATCGGGAGTATCACCGGGGGTATCAGCCGTACCACCACCGCCGGCAACCGCCTGATCAAAAGGCAGTGCGTGCGGGCGCTGCACGACGATGCGCCCGGCGCCAAACTTGGGGACCGGCAGGCTGGCTCTATTGGCTGGCCGATCACCATCGGGAAAATACACCGTGCCGCCGCCGAAGGATTTGCGCTGAGGCTCGATGCCCAGAATTTGGGACGTGATGCGGCCTGAATTTTGGCCGAATTTGTGTTCAGACATGACTATCCTTTCAACGATCACGGCCAAAGAACCAATGATGATGGGATGAACAAATTATAGGAGGAAGGGTGCGAGCCTCTTACGGAAGATTACCGGTGGCTGGCGCCTACCGCGTCGGATACGGCTGCATAGCCGTCTGCAATAAGGCATTCCGCCAGCTCGGCGCAGATACGCGGCGCCGCGCCGGGTCCGCGATAAATCAGAGAGGTATAGATTTGAACCAAAGACGCGCCGGCAAGAATTTTTTCATAAGCTTGGCGTCCGGTGAATACACCGCCGACGCCGATCAGAGGCACATTGCCGCCGGTCAGCCGGTAAAGGTCGCCAAGTAGGCGGGTTGAAGGCTCGAACAATGGCCGGCCGCTCAATCCGCCGGTTTCTGATGCCGCCGCGTCCCGCAGTCCGGGCGGTCGTGCGACGGTTGTGTTGGTGGCGATGATCCCGTCGATACTGTTTTGCAACGCGATTTCGGCGATATCTTCCAACGCACTTTCATCCAAATCGGGGGCAATTTTTATCAGCAGCGGGCAGCGCCGCCCATCATCGGATTTTGCGGCGGCGTCATCACGAGCCTTGATGACGGCAACGGTGAGCTTTTCCAGGCGCGCTTTGGATTGCAGATCGCGCAGTCCCGGCGTGTTGGGTGACGATATGTTGACCACCAGATAGTCGGCAACGCCTGCGAAACGTCGGACACCGGCTACATAATCCGCTGCAGCGTCTTCGCTATCCTTGTTCTTTCCAACATTGACGCCGACAAGGCCAGTTCCATTGCTGGCGCGCCAATCGTCCAAGTTATTCGAAAATTCATCATGGCCGCGGCTATTGAACCCAAACCGATTGATAACGGCTCCATCTTCCACAAGGCGAAACAAACGCGGCTTGGGGTTTCCTGGTTGGGGCCTTGGCGTGACCGTCCCCGCTTCGACAAAACCGAACCCGAGGCCGAGAAGAGCGCCCGGAATTTCGCAGTCCTTGTCATATCCCGCAGCAAGACCTATGGGGTTCGGCAATGGAAGACCACAGAACTCGGTGGCAAGAATCCCCACCTGTTTTTGCCTGGCCCCCGGGACCAACCCAAGTTTGAGCGCCCAGATGCTTAAACGATGCGCCGCCTCGGCGGGCAACAAGAACAGAATAGGCGCTGCAAATGTCCGGTAAATTTCCAAGGTCGAATTCCAAATTTGAGCCAAGCGACAGTCTTGGGTCACATATAGCAGCGCCAACGCGATTGCGCCAAGTTGGTCCAAACGCCGCGCCAGATTTTTTAGCGGGCTTTCATACCGGGCGGTGTCATAGCCCGATCGCCAAACCACCAAACCGTTGCGGTTGAGGCGGAAAAGTACATGCTGAAAATCATTGGTCAAAACGGCTTTGGCGCGCACTTGAATGGAAAGGCTGGTCCCAGCGGGAACTGGCACGCCGTGCCGACATTCACGAGCAAAAAGTCTACAAATATTTGCAAGGCCGGGTAGACCAGCCGCGCGGCGATATCATGCTGCGCCTGGCCGATACGCTTGGCGTTTCAGAGACATGGCTTCGCTTTGAGGTTGGCCCGGCAGTTGTCCATATCCCCGTCGTCGGCCGCGTTGCCGCCGGCGAAAGCTTCATACCCTTTGACGACAGCCCGCTTGGCACCGGCTATGATGAAATTGATTTTACCCTGGACGATGCCGATCCCATTGCGATTGAGGTTCGCGGCGAATCCATGCTGCCGGTTTATCGGCCCGGGGACTTTTTGCTTTGCTCCCGGCGGCGGGGAACCGATATCGCCTCCTGTATGAACAAAGATTGCGTGGTTAAAACCGATCAAGGCGAAGGCTTTGTAAAAAAACTGGTGAATGGCTCAAACCCCGGGACATTCACTCTGATATCCTATAATGCCGCACCCATCGAAAATGTGCGCCTGATATGGGCTGCACCGATAATCTGGGTTAAACGCAGCTAACGCAGCCCATCCCTTGAAATTATGACCGCAGCTTTACCGCGCGCCTTTTGAGCGGCTATATTTATATATATTTTATAAATAATTTCGAATTTCCTATTGATTCTTTTGATAATTGGAATAAATAGGACTGTAATTCCAATATCATTAAGATCGTTTTAATGGCAGATTTGGCAGTTCTAGCCGGTATCGAACAGAGATATAACGGGCCGATACCGCCCGGTGACCGTTGGACTATTCGCTTTGGTAGTGCCGAAGCCTACCGCCGAGCCAAAGCCAAATCGGTTATTCGGCACACAACCCGGCGGGCCCAGAGGATTTTGGACCGTTGGAAGCGGGCCAAATTTGAAGGTCACCGGGATAACCGGCAGGAATGGGAAAAATCGGCTGTTTTGAGGGAAGATTTAAAATCTGAAGTGCGTGTGCTGCTAACATGCCGCGCCAAATGGGCGAAGTTTTTGCGCGAGGCATCGAAAGCCGCCGAAGAAATTCTGATTGGATTGCTGACGCTCACTATCGGCGCCGCCAGTGTGTAGCCTTGAATATAAGCCCAAATGAGCTGCCACGGGGCTCAATAGGTGGCGCGGCCACCGGATATATCGAATACGGCGCCGGTACTGAACGAACATTCTTCCGAGCAAAGCCAGGCGACCATGGCGGCAATCTCTTCGGCCTGGCCAAAGCGGTTCATGGGAATTTTGGAAAGCATGAAATTGATATGTTCTTCGGACATTTGATCGAATATCGCGGTTCGCACTGCCGCCGGCGCCACGCAATTGACCACAACGCCGGACTTCGCCAGTTCCTTGCCCAAGGTTTTCGTCAGCCCGATAACGCCCGCCTTTGCTGATGAATAGGCCGGCGCATTCGGATTGCCCTCCTTACCGGCCACCGATGCGATATTGACGATACGTCCATAGTCACGTTCCAGCATCCCCGGAATGACCGCGCGGCTCACCAAAAATGTGCCGGTGAGATCGACATTGATAACCTGCAGCCAATCCTCGACCGGATATTCCCAACTGGGAACATTGGGGCCCGATATGCCGGCATTGTTGACGAGAATATCAATTGCACCCAATTCGCTGTGGCTGGTATTCGCGGCCATCTCCACGGCGCCCGGATCGGAAATATCGCAGATTTGACCGGTCGCGGCGCCGCCATTGCCTAAGCCGTTCAAGCTGACCAAGGCGCCATCGATCGCATCCTGGTTTAAATCCCAAATGCAGACATTGGCGCCCGAGGCCAGAAAACGCTCCGCAATGGCATAGCCAAGCCCGGTCGCGCCGCCCGTGACAACGGCGCAGCGCCCGGACAAATCAATCACATTGGCGCCCATTAGGCGGAAACCTTAAAGCCCACAGAGCCCAGATGTTCAACGGAATTGCGAACGCTAACCCCTGGGCGAAGCGCCTCGGCGGCAGTTGCGCCGCCGGCCATAATGATCCAACCCGCCTCAAGCCGTTCGCCAAATTCGGCCACCATGCGGGATGCAGCCGCCAGCGAGCGGGCCGGGTTGCCCAAAATGGCCGCGGTCGAGCCGATTTGAACCGGGCGGCCGTCAAATTCCATAATCATGCCGAGATTGGAGTGATCAAATTCTGCATGGCACCAGGGACCGACTACAAATCCGGAAGATGATGCGTTATCGGCCACCACATCTTCGACGGTGAATTTGAAATCCTTGTAGCGGGAATCGATGATTTCCAACGCCGGCGCCATTGCTTCAACCGCCGACATGGCCTGGATGGTCGTCACCGGCCCTTCCAATGGCTCCTTCAAAAGATAGGCAACCTCGGGCTCAACGCGCGGATGGACATAATCTGCGAACGATATTTCGCCGCCGTCTTCGACCAGCATACCGTCGGTCAGCCGGCCCCATATCATATCATCGACACCCATCTGGATGATCTTCGCGCGGCTGGTAAATCCCATTTTCATGCCGACACGAAACTCGCCGCGCGCCAGTCTCAGGCCAATACTTTTTTCCTGAATGTCGTAGGCTTGGGGCAAAGTGAACGCCGAAGCCTCTGATAACTGCGCAATGGCATCCCCTTTGCGCGCCGCATCATCAATAGTTGCGGCTAGATCATCAAATTTGTTACCCACGGATATTCCTCCTCAAATTGGCAGACCTAAGGCTCATTCCGGCGCGAATGCGGCGCGCGCCGAGCCCAGGCCCGAAATTCGCACCTCGTAGACTTCGCCCGGCTCCACCTTTACCATCGGCCCCAAGGCCCCCGACATAACCATATCGCCTGCCGACAGGGGCCGGCCCCTTCGCACCATTTCTTCGGCCAGCCAGCGAACCGCGTTTATGGGATGGCCGAGGCAGGCAACACCGGCACCGACCGAAACCGGCTCGCCCCGGTTTTCCATGACCATGCCGCACATGCGCCCGTCAAATTCGTCCAGGAACACTTTGTCATTGCCGATCACCATCAGTGCCGCCGACGCATTGTCGGCAATGGTGTCTTGGATATTGATGTCCCAATCCTTAATGCGGCTGCCAACAATTTCGATGCTCGCCGAAGCGTAGGCAATGGCGCTGACCACATCGGTGGTGGTCGGGCGTTCCATGGTCAGATCCTTTTCCAAAATATAGGTGATCTCGCCCTCGACGCGTGGCTGCAGCACGGCCGATGCGGGCACCTCCTCACCATCGGGAACTGCCATATCGTCGAACAACAGACCGAAATCCGGGCGGTCAACGCCAAGCTGTTTTTGCACCTGTTTGGACGTCAATCCGATTTTGCGCCCCACAAGCCGGGCGCCGCCTTCGAGCCGGCGGATAGAGTTGATCTCCTGCACGGCGTAGGCGGCATCGATATCGCCTTCGTCCAGCATGGTGCGCACCGGCAGGCATGGATTGCTGCTGTCATAGGCGGTTTGCAGCATATCGGCGGCTTCGCTGATTTTGGTCTGATCGCTCATGCCACGGGTTCCTTGTTCAAAGATGGGCGCTATCGGCAATGCGCCTTTAAACTACGGCGATTGCGCCTAATCAACGTAATCTTGGATTTGATCGCTTATTCGGCGGCTTGGCGGACGCTGGCCCAGTCCGGCGGGCGCAGTCCCTCGGCAACCGTGGACAAATCAAGGGCCGGCTCGGCACTACCGGCAATCACCCGCTGCATGGCCCGGTAGGCGGGCGCATAATCAATCACCGCATAATGCTGCGTGGCGAAATTATCAAAAATCCCGACCGAGCCCATTTCCCATTGGAATCGCACCTGAAAATCGGGCCGCTTCACCCAATCGAAGAGCGCCGCCAGCAAATGATCGCTCATATCCAAATCCATATCGACGAACTTTTTGGTCCAGTTGGAATTGACAAACAATGTCAGCCGGCCAGTCACCGGGTGGTTGATCACGGCGGGATGAACAACGATGGGATTATCCCGAATTTGTTTGAATTCCGCCTCGTTGGCCGCATCGGGCCCGCCATCGGCGCCGCGCTGGCCGGACCAGAGCCGGCGCATATGAAACGGCATGTCATGCTCGGCGCTAAGCCCCAATAGCATGCTCTTCATGGGCGCCGGCAAGGCATCAAAGGCGGCGCCGGTAGAGCACCAGAGCGTATCGCCGCCCAATTTGGGCAGCTCGATTGGCTGCAAAATGGTCACCAGATTGGGCCGCTTGCGATAGGTCACATCCGTATGCCAGTGGGCATTGCCGGACGGGCCATCGCCTTCATGATCGGTGATATGCACATCGGGATGACCGTCCAAGGGGCGCATAAATTCATGCGGCGTGACTTCGCCGAACAGGTTTCCGAGGCGGCTTTGCGCTTCCGGAGGCAGGACCTGGTCCCTAAAAAACAGAACATGATATTGCCAGAGGGCATCACTGATCTCGGCGAACACGTCATCCGATGTCAATTTACCGAGATCGACTTCGCTGACCATGGCACCCACAACCGGTGTCATCGCCTCGACTTTGATATGCCTGTATTCCATCTGGCGCGCCTCCGTTAACCCATGCCTTGCGTTCTGGCTATTACTAATAGCACATTGGGTGCGAACGCCGAGGAAGGAAAATTGATGAAAATTGCCATACCCGATTTGATCTCTAATTCCTATTTCCCCGCCGCCGCCGCGGTTGAGCTGGGCTTCTTCCAGGAAGAAGGATTGGACATGGAATTGGAGCTGATATTTCCGGTGGACCGGACCATGGAAGTGCTCCGCGATGGCGGCATAAATTTCGTCGGCGGCTCGGCCCATTCCACGCCGCACGCGTTCCCCGAATGGCAGGGCGGAAAGCTGTTGGCGTCCCTCGCCCAGGGCATGTACTGGTTCCTGATCCTGGCCACCGATATCGGCGCCAAACAAGGTGATATCGAGGCGGTAAAGGGCCTCAATATCGGCGCTGCGCCGCTGGTTGATCTGGGTCTTAGGCAGCTACTGATCGAGGCCGGCATCGATCTGGAAAAGGACAAAGTTAATATAGCACCGGTACCAGGCGCCAAACCCGAGCCCGGCAAGCAGGTGAATTTCGGCGTCACCGCCGCCAAGGCCTTGGAGGAAGGTAAAATTGACGGCTTCTGGGCCAACGGCATGGGCGCCGAAGTTGCATTGCGCCGGGGGGTAGGCACATTGGTCATCGATGCCCGCCGGGGCGACGGACCGCCGGCTGGCTTCAACTACACCATGCCGGCGCTGGTCACATCGGACACTATGATCAACGAACAACCGGACGCCTGCGCCGCCGCGATCCGTGCGCTGGTCAAGACCCAGAATGCTCTGAAAGAGGATTTGAGCCTGGCTACAAAGGTTGGACGCAAGCTGTTCCCGGCCGAAGAAGCCGAGTTGATCGCCGATGTAGTGGAGCGAGATCTGCCCTTTTATTCCACATACATTTCGCCCGAATTCGTTACCGGCATGAACAAATTTCAAAAGGACGTTGGCCTGGTAAAAGGCGATTTCACCTATGATCAAGTGGTCGCCAGCGAATTCAGCGTATATTGGACCTAACCGAATGGACGAGCTCGAAATTTATCAGAAACAGGGATTCGGGAACCAAAGCGGGTTTGGCGAGCGTCCGGCGCTTTTGATCGTCGATTTCGTCAACGGATTTACCGATGCTGATCAATTCGGCGGCGGCAACATCGATGCCGCGATCCAGACCACGAAATCTCTGCTGGCAACGGCGCGGGCTACCCAAAATCCAGTTGCGTTCACCCGCGTTGTCTATGCGGACGATGGATCGGACGCCGGCGTTTTCTGCTTGAAAGCGCCGGGCCTTGCCGCCTTGACCGAAGACGCGCCGGCAAGTCAGGTGGTCGATGATCTGACCCCGGTGCACGGCGAATATGTTATCCGTAAGACCCAGCCATCGGCGTTTTTCGGCACAAACCTTGCCGCCTGGCTGGTGGCCAAGTCCGTGGACACGGTCTTGGTTACGGGCTGCACCACGTCCGGTTGCGTGCGCGCCTCGGTTATCGATTCCATGAGTTATAACTTTCGCACCATCGTCGTCACCGACGGCGTCGGCGACCGCGCCATGGCGCCGCACGAAGCCAACCTGTTCGACATGGAACAGAAATACGCAGATTTGATGACCGCCGAAGAGGTCGCGGCAAAAATCACCGAATTGGCTCAATAGTCTTTCAGTAACTTGCCGTAATTTTCAAACCTGTCACCGATGCCGGCGGCCCGAAGAGCGGCCCAAAAAGTTGCCTGATTGCTGGTAATCACCGGCTTTGCCAATGTCATCTCCAGCCCGGCGATCAAGCCAAGTACTGGAAAATCCGTGCAGGAAACCACCATCGCCTCTGCGCCCGCCCGGTCGGCGCTGATGATATGATCCTCGATGTCGCTTTGCTCCGTCCGGGCTATTTGCGGGTATTCGCCGGGCCCGCCGGCGCCGATGCCGAGCCCTTGAATATGGACTACATCGAAGCCGGCGCCTTCCAGAAAGGTAACCTCGTGATCGTTGAGGGCATCGTGGTAGGGCGTGGCAACCGCAATCCGTTTGACGCCCAGCGCATCCAACGCAGCAAGAATCGAAGCCGCAGTGGTGACGCTATTGATGCCGCTCACCTTTGTCATAAAATCGCCTAACGCCGCCGCAGGCTGAACCATGGACCCTGCCGTGCAGCCATAGGCGATGGCATCGAGCCCCGCTTGGGCCAGATCACTTGCCGTGCGTTCCACATCCGCATAGAGGGCGGCTTTGCCGGCATCGCTGGATGTGTCCAAATGCAAGGCCATGCGCGCAGCATGGATGGTGACACCGTCCGGCGCCATCATATTCCATTCGGCCTCGTTGACTGTGTTGGTGGGCGGCACGATGACCCCGATTTTGGCACGCCAGCCATAGGCAGCCTGGTGCCGCCGAGGTTCCGCTGTCATTGGCCGGCCACTTCCGGGAATAGGCCAGCCTTCATCACCTGGCCCGGCAGCGGCGCATCGAACTTTTCTTCGGCCCACTTCGCCGTTTCGATCAGGTGGTCCAGATCGATGCCGGTATCAAAGCCCATGCCGCGCAGCATGAAGCAAAGATCCTCGGTGCCGATATTACCGGTTGCCGCCGGCGCAAACGGACAGCCGCCAATGCCGCCTACCGACGCATCCAGATAGCGCACCCCGGCGGCAACAGCGGCGGCCGCGTTGGCAAAGCCGGTATTTCGCGTGTTGTGGAAATGGCAGCTCAAATCGACGCCGGCTCCAATCGCATCGCCGACCGCTACGATCCGCGCAGTCACCTGGGTCGGCACAGCGGCGCCGATGGTATCGGCGAGATTAATTTCCGATGCGCCTGAACCCACCAGATTTTTGGCGATATTTACGACCTGAGCCAAGGGGACATCGCCTTCGAAGGGGCATCCGAACGCCGCACCGATGGTCGCCGTCAGCGTCAGCCCGGCCTTGGCAACCAAATCTGAGACGGCTTCAAAGTCAGTCAAGGTTGTTTCGATGCTGGCGCCTTGATTGCGCTGGTTGAAACTTTCCGAGGCAACGACGACAAAGCGCACCTCATCGACGCCCGCATCAATGGCCCTCTCGGCCCCCCGGAGGTTCAGCGCAAGGCCTGCAAACTGAACGCCGTCGGGCCGTTTGATGGCAGCCATAACCTCTTCGGCCCCGGCCATTTGCGGAACCCGCTCGGGATGAACAAAACTGACCGCTTCCATGCGGCGCAGCCCCGATGCGGACAATCTATCAATCAGCTCAGCCCGCTCGGCAACGCTCCAAATGCGGTCTTCCGACTGCAGCCCGTCCCTTGGGCCGACGTCGCAAATTACGATTTGCCGTCCGTTCTCAGATGATGCCGTCATCTTCCAGCCGCCTCAATTCGTCTTCGCTCAACCCCAGTAAGCCACCATAAATTTCCGCGTTATGGTTGCCCACTTCGTTGGGGCCAAGCCACGCAATTTCGCTTTCCGAATGGGTCAGGCGCGGTGCAAATCCAGGAACCGCCATATCGCCGAAAGTTTCATCTTCGACGCGCTGAACCATGTTCCGGTCTTTAAAATGCGGGTCTTCGGCAATATCGGCGATGGTGTATATGGGCCCGGTGACGACGCCATGCTTATCCAAAAGCGCGTCCAGCTCCTGCACATCCAGCGTTTTGGTCCAATCGGCGATCAAACCGTCCAATTCCGCCGCGTGATGGCCGCGCGCCTTGTGATCGACAAAGCGAGCATCGTCGGCAAGTTCCGGCTGGCCCATGGCTTCGCACAAGCGCCGGAACATGGGATCGATGTTCGCGGCTATGATGAGCCACTTGTCGTCTTTGGTAGGAAATATGTTGGACGGCGATACATTGGCAAGCCCGGTGCCGCTGGGCTGGCGTACAACGCCCAACTTGTCGTATTCGGGGAGCGAGCCTTCCATGAAGGAAAAGCAGGATTCCAGGATCGAGGCATCGACCACCTGCCCCTTGCCGCCGCCTAGGGCGTCACGCCAATAGATCGCCATCAGCACCCCTTGCGCCGCAAACATGCCGGTCAGCATGTCGCCCAGGGAAATGCCGGTGCGCGGCGGCGGCTGATCGGGGAACCCGTTGATATGGCGGAGCCCGCCCATGGCTTCGCCGACGCTGGCAAAGCCGGGCCGGTCTGAATAGGGCCCGGTCTGGCCAAAGCCGGAAACCCGTGCGATTACCAGCCCGGGATTGATCTTGTGCAGATCTTCCGGCCCCAGCCCCCATTTTTCCAAAGTTCCCGGCCTGAAATTTTCAACCAGAACGTCGGCGCTTTGCACCAATTTGCGCACCAAATCCTGGCCCTCCGCTTCACGCAAATTCGCGGTCACGGACTTTTTATTGCGCGCCAGGATCGGCCACCAAAGACATTTGTCTTCAAAGCGGTGATGCCCCCATTCCCGCATCGGATCGCCGGTCTTTGGCGTTTCCACTTTTATCACCTCGGCGCCAAAATCTGCGAGGCGCGAGGTCGTGAACGGCCCGGCCAGCAATTGGCCAAGCTCGATCACCCGAACGCCGGCAAGGGGGCCCTTAAGCTTAGCGTCGCGTTCTTCGACTGGTATCGGCATTCGTTATGCTCCGCTGGCAATATCCCGCCATACTTTTCAGGACAGATGGATGATTGGCTCATCGAAGACGAATGGCCAATAATTCAATAGCCTCAACTTTGTATTGGGCTCGCCACGGCGCCATTGCGCCGTGCCATATATTCCCGCCCGATCAGCAGGAACGCCAATATGCCTCCGGTTACGTTTATGGCCACGCCGTAAGTAAACGCATCGCCAGGAACCAGCAGCGCCAAGCCGGCGGCGACAAACAGCAACCGGAAGGCGGCACCGATGGGGCGGAACAGATAGCCGATAAAGCCGCACGATGCGATCCATACGCCAATGCAGGCAAGGACCAAAGCGGTCAGCACTTGCACCGCCTCTCCCTGCATCAACAGGTTGGGCGATAGCACGAATACGAACGGGATGATGTAGGCGATCCATCCCAAACGTACCGCGGTCATACCCGTCTCCATGGGTTTCGCCCCGGCCAGGGATGCGGCGGCAAACGCCGCGATGGCCACCGGCGGCGTGATCATCGACATAAGCCCGAAATAGAGCACAAACAAATGCGCCGAGATCGGATTGACCCCCAGCTTGATCAAAGACGGCGCGATCATGGTCGCCAGCAACAGATAGATGGCCGAGGTGGGCATCCCCATCCCCAGCAGGATCGAAATAATCGCCGTTAATATCAGCAGCAGCCAGAGATTGTTTTCGCCAATGGCCGCCAGGATTAAGGTCAGCGCCTGACCCAATCCGGTCTTATCCAAGATACCGATGATGACGCCCGCCATTGCGCCGATGATGATGATATCGACGGACATGCGCCCGCAGCCGGAAAATGTGGCGATAAACTGTTTCGGCGTGATGCGGAGTTTCTTGTACCCGAATATGATGCTGACCACGCCGACTGAAACCGCGGCCCAGAAAGCCGCCTGTTGGGGCGCCATATTCATCCAGAACAGGGTGTAAATCAGGACGACATAAGGAACGACGAAGAACCAGCCTTCCTTCATGACCCGCATCATGGGCGGTATCCGCTCCTTGGGAAGCGCCGCGATCCCTTTCTTGGCCGCCTCTAGATCGGCCTGAACGAATACCGCGAGATAATACAGCAACGAGGGGATCAATGCCGCCAGGATAATTTCGGTGTAGGCCAGCTCCAACAGCTCGGCCATCAGGAAGGCGGCAGCCCCCATGATCGGCGGCATGATCTGGCCCCCGGTGGATGCCACCGCCTCAATCGCGCCGGCGGTCTTGGCATCATAGCCGGACTTGCGCATCAACGGGATGGTGATAACGCCGGTCGAGGCCACATTGGATACGGCGGAGCCGGAGATCGAGCCGAATAGACTTGATGCGACAACGGCGATCTTGGCCGATCCGCCGCGCGAGCGGCCCATCATGGCTGCGGACAAATCGGTAAACCATTCCGAAGCGCCGGTATGCAGCAGCATCTGACCCATCCAGATGAACAGCACCACCGTCAGAACGATGATCTTGAGCGGCAGGCCGATCAACGCCACCTCGCTGGTGCCGAGAAAGGCGATCAGATCGATATTTTTCTGTTCAACCCCCTGCAACATACCAGGCATGAGATGGCCGACGAAGCCATAGGCGACGAACACGGAGAATACGATGGTCAGGCTCCACCCAGCCGTTCTCCGCAATGCTTCCCAAACCATTGGCACAAGCAAAAGTCCAATGACAAACGCCTTGGGGCGCATGGCAAATGGATTCTCGGCGATGGAGTCAAATATCAAGACGAAATATACCGTGCCTCCCATGCCAAGCAGCGCAAGTGCATAATCATACCAGGGAATGGCATGCCGTTCGGTGCCTAGCTTCGCCGGATAACGGATGAAAACGACTGCGAGACTCAATCCAAGGCAGGCGACCATGGCCTGCTCGTCGAACCAGGTGAATCCCAGATTAAGCCAAAAATCGATGGCCCAGGTTATCGCAATTATTGTGATTAGCGCGCCCAATCCGAGCGACAGCGCGCTAACCAGCGACGATTCCACGCGCTCGGCAAGAAAGTTTTCGGCTTCTTCTTCTATATTTGGTGCGTTTTCAGACACTTTTTAACACTCCGCCAACCAGCCCCGATAATTGAGGCAAATTTTTACACGGCGTTCGATCCGCCCTAACACGCAATTCACCCGCGTTCTGTTATATAGAACGCGGGTGAATACGCTATCAACCGGTGCTCGGGAAATTACCGCTTCCAGAGACCCGCTTCTTTGTAATACTTCACGGCGCCAGGATGGTAGGCCATGCCCTGGTCCTTGGCCAAACGGCTATTGCCTTCATAGGATTTCCACAAAGGCCCGCCGCCTTTCAGTTGTTTGGTCTGCTGGTGCATGACTTTCGCAACCGTGTAGGCAGTTTTGTCGGACAGCTTCTTATGGGTCCACAGCATATAATCATAGGTAATGAACGTGGTCGGTTCGGTAACGCCGGTCAGTCCCTTGCGGGGCTTCACCACGCTCCAATAGGACTTCGGGAAATGCTTGTGCATGGCTTTCAAGGCTGCCGGGTTATTCGGGAAAGAAATATGCCGAATGCCGCCCTTGATCTTCGCGTGCATCTGCTTGACGAAGCCGGATCCGGCGGCGGCGATAACACCATCCGTCTTACCCGCCATCATCATGCGCCAGTGCTGCACCAGTCCAACAGCCGGAACTTTTGTCACGTCATCATAGGAAAGGCCTACGGTCCCAAGTCCGCCGCTATGAAGGCTGGCAAACAAAGGCGCTGCCTTAAGACCGGCGGCAAGTCGCTTGCCCTTTAGGCCGGTAATTTCGGTGACGCCGGATGCAATAGGAACGACGAAGCTGACATTGAACTTCATCATCGTGGCCACCAGACGCAAATCATCATATTTGTTCGGCTTTGAAAGTCCGGTGCCGGAAATCGCCATCCAATATTGCGCCAGGTTCGAAATGCCAAAGGCAAGCTCGCCAGCATTCACGACCGGAATATATTGCTGCGTGCCGCCCATGGTCTGTTTGCGCATCTGCAAGCCGCCGCCATGTTCGGACACGGCCTTTGAAATGGTGGCCGTGATCTGAGCAACCGCGCCCGCCTTGGTCGATCCAATACCAACCGTCTGGGCCGATGCCTGCGACGCCATCGCAATCGCGATACCGCCAGCCAAAAGTATTTTCCCTGTAATCATTTAATTTCTCCTATGTCGTTTGAAGCCAGATTTTTATCACAACCGGAACAGTTCCGGCAATGAAACATAATTTTGTGCCGGGGTAAAATTTGCCGCGCCCTGACCCAGCCTTCGCCATAATATTTGGCATTTAATATTAGCCACTCCCAGCTATAATTGCGAACGTTAGATTGGAACGATGGGGGAAGAGATGAGCGACGACAATAAGCAACTGAAAGCGCAAGAACCCTGGATCGGGGCCAGAGGCCGCATTGCCGTTATCATTCCATCGACCAATATCGGCGTCGAATATGATTGCCAGCACCTCATCCCGCCCGGCGTTTCGTGGCACTTCTGCCGCTTTTATATCGAGCAGCCGGACCTGTCCTCGGACGATATGTTCATGTCCTTCATCGAAGCCATCCGCCACACCATCCCCGATGCCTTGCGCGATGCGATGACGTGCGAGCCGTCGCAAATCATGATGGGCATGTCGGCGGAAACGTTCTGGGGCGGGCTTGAAGGCAACACCGAGTTTACCGAACGCCTCCGCGATGTGGTCGGGCCTGAGATCGGCATCACCACTGGCGCCAGCGCGCTCGACGCCGCGCTCAAAGCCTTCGGCGCCAAAAAAGTTGCCGCCCTGACCCCCTACCAGCCCATCGGCGACAAACAGGTGCACCGCTTTTTGGAAGAGACCGGCTACGAGGTCTCCAAGGTGGTCGGCCTTAAATGCGACACCGCCACCTCCATCGCCCACACCCCACCAAGCGAAGTCATCGACGTGATTTTGAACCAGTTGGACGGCGACGATGTGGACGCCATTGTCCAGGCGGGAACCAACCTTTCGGCGCTGGACCTGTTCCCGGCCCTGGAAAAACAACTGGGAAAACCGGTGATCCCGATCAATGTCGCAACCATCTGGCACACGTTCCGAACCACCGGCGTCGACGATAAATTCTACGGCAAGGGCTGGCTGTTCGAGCGGCACTAGAAATGACCCCAACGAAATGACTAAACAAACCCAAGTCATAATCGCCGGCGCCGGACCGGTGGGCTGCGTCGCCGCCCTTATCCTCGCCCGCGCCGGCGTATCGGTTCAGGTTTTGGAAGCCGAAGCCGGTCTGATATCCGATCTCCGCGCCTCCACCTTTCATCCGCCGACCCTCGACATGCTGGCCGAATTGGACGTCACGCCGAAGCTGATCGCGCAAGGCCTGATCACGCCCAAGTTCCAATACCGGGATCTGGACGATGGCCTAATCGCCGAGTTCGACCATGCCTTAATCGCCGATCACACCGACCACCCCTTCCGTTTGCAGTGCGAACAATTCAAGCTGACCCGCGTCGCCGCCGGCATGCTGGAAGACTATGCCCACGCCCCCATCCGCTACGAGGCCCGCGTCACCGGCGCCGCCCAAACCGATGCCGGCGTAACCGTAAAATTCGATACGCCGGGCGGACCCGAAGAAATCACCGCCGATTACCTGATCGGCTGCGATGGCTCCCGGAGCGCGGTGCGGAAATCCACCGGCATCGCGTTCGAAGGCTTCACCTACCCGGAACAGTTCGTCACCGCTTCCGTGCCCGAGCCCATCGACGAGATCGTTCCAGGCATGGGCCACGTGGTCTATATATCGCACCCGGAAGAATGGGGGGCGCTGATCCACGCGCCGGACTACTGGCGCTTCCTCTATCCCATCCCAGCCGATATGACCGAGACCCAAGCCTTCGAGCCGGAATTCCTACAGCGCAAACTGAAACGCCTGGTGCCTTACGGCGGCCAATACAGCGCCAATCATCTGACCATCTATGGGGTCAACCAGCGGGTTGCCAAATCCTACCGCAACCGGCGCATCCTGCTGGCCGGCGATAGTGCCCACGTGAACAACCCCTTGGGCGGCATGGGCATGAACGGCGGCATCCACGACGGCATCAACCTGGCCGAAAAGCTGGTCCAGATCCTGGCCCAGGGCGGCAACGAAGACCTCCTGGACCAATATGACCGCCAACGCCGCCCCATCGCCATCGAATATGTCCAAGCGCAGACCATCCGCAACAAAAACAACCTGGAAGAAACCGACCCAAAAATCCGCCGCCAGCGCCAGGACGATTTGCGCGCCCTGGCCGACGATGCCCAAAAATCCATCGACATGCTTTTGCAGACCTCGATGATCAACGGCGTGCGGAAATCTTTGAGCATTCAGTAAACGTGCCCAGGCCAATCGGGGATGGCCACGGGCCCGGCCTTCGCAGCCGGAGCGGCAGCTTCGGCGGAGTATGCTTGGCCGATTGGCCGTCTGTCCAGGCACCGTGCCAATTTGTTCGCTCCAAATTTTCCACTCTCCCTAACGCGCTGATCCCTGAATACTGATTCCTGAAAATGCGACATATTTTAGTAAAAATCCGGTATGGATTGGTATGGTTTGGTATGGAAAAGTCGGCATAGGGCGCTTGGGGATTGGCTGGGTCGGCCAAGCGTCCGTCGAGGCAGAGTTCATTCTTTCATTATTCACTCCCTGGCACCTGTTTTTATTATTCGCTCCAATCTATTTTCTAACCACTGATCCCTAATTTCTGAGATGCGACATATTTTCGCAAATTCGACCATACCGGTTCACGAGCATTCCTAACGGTATATAACGGTTTATACCGGTTCTTCGGCGCCCCCTGCGGTGCGCCTTCTGTGTTGGGATATAGTTTGAAATTTGCGGAATGCAATAGCGGCGATATTCAAACGGAGGGCTGGGGATGGCTGGGTCGGCCAGCCGGGCGCCGTGTTCCAGATCGAATAGAGTTATTAGCACGGACCATGCTATATTTCGGATACATTCTCCGCCCCAAACCAAGCTCGGGCAGTATCGATAACATCGTCACTAGGGGATTGGTAGAAAACGACCAGATTTCTTTTTGCCCGAGTACAACAAACATAAAATAATTTCTGAGTGCGATCTAATATAGTGGCGAAAGATCTTTTTCTTGCTGGCGTTAAGGTATCAACAATATTTTCATTTAAAAGGTATTCAAAATTATATTTGTTCCAATTCCCATTATCTAAAACTACCAAGACGTTATTAAATTCTGCGCCCTTGATCCCATGCTGCGTTGAAAAAGGAGTGTAGCCTTCAAGATAACTGAATAGATTCTGAAATTCACTGAATTCAACCTGCTTCACCCTGTCAAACACATAAGATTTTTCGTCAACAAACTCATTAAATTTGTCATCTAATTTACAGATACCTTCTTTATCAGCGTAATCCAGCACCTCTTCAATCGTATTGCTGCCCATGCCTTCCAGATGCTCAATTATATTTTTGAGCCGTTTTTTATCCTCAACGTTCTGAATTTTGAATTCGGTGTTTCTCAGAAATTCATTGAATTTTTTTTCTCTGTACAAATTTACATTTGTCTGAATTTTGAAAAGCTGTTTTATCAAATTATCTCTTTTTGAACCCGAGGATGATTCATCATCCTCATCTTGCTTTTTATCATCTAACAATGAGTCACTGTCTAAATAGATTTTCCTGAATGTCTCAAATGGGCACCTCTTAGCTTTTTCAAAAAGCTCTTTGTTGTCATCAATAAATGTTTGCATGCCTGGTGTAGGCAATATTGGCTTTCTCTCTGCCTCCGCTTGCCCTTCTAATAATTTTTCGATCACACCGCCAAACGTATCCCCAGAAAAATTGGTCGCAATGTCATGGCTTTTTATGTAGTCGGTTATCCTCCTTTTATAATCTAGGATTTTATCCCCATCATAAATTTTCATCAGAGTCGTGAACCCTGCCTTTGGCGCAATGAGATTGTGGGTAAGATTTAACTCTTTGGTTTGTTTCGAATCACCGAAATCCCAACCTAGAGATTTTTTTGGCTTCCTCAAATTTGTCCTCATTGGCTAATGAATAATAGAATTCAATCGTTCCATCTATTACGTTTCCATCAACCATATTCGGAGCAGCTTCATCGACGGAAGCCACCTGAACTAACCCATCAGTTCTAAGTTTGTTGGCAAGCTCATAAATCAATCTTGGATTTCTTCGATTTTGCTCCTTTTGCACTTCTAGAACGACATTCTGCGCTTGATAGACTGCTAAGTTTCCAATGCCATCGTCATAAATTGACTGCATAGCATCACCAAAAAATCCAATTATATTTTTCTTTAAACTCTGTGATAGATGACTTAGCAAAATCTCCACCACCTCAGGCGCAGTGTCTTGGTATTCATCCAGGAAAATGAAAGGGTATTTATCCTTTAGAATATCGCAAATCTTGATATTTTTTTTGAAAATGTAGTTAGCAATTGTCAGCACTTCATCATGAGAAATTATACCCTCACGCATTAAGGTGAATTCCTTATATTGGATATCTTTATCAACGAAATAATCTAAATCCACATCTTCGTCTGGGCTATTGAACCTTTTAACGTCGGGGTCATTTATGAGCTCAATAGCCGCCTTTTTTAGCTCTTTCTGATAGGACTTAATGTTATCCCAGAAAAAATCATGGATTGTGCTTACAGTTAGGTTTGTATGATTCACGCGCTCCGAAATTTCTCTTACGGCTGCATTTGTGTATGTCATACATGCAATTTGCGCTGTTGGATTTTGGCGAATTGTTTCTCTAATGACCTGCACTAATGAATATGTTTTTCCGCTTCCAGCTCCACCACTTAAAAGAAAATTATTGCCGCCACCAATATGCTCAATTATTTTTTCAACCTCGGGCTCTAAACTTACTTCTCCTTCAGCCATTTTAAGCCCTCCTTGATGTATGCAGGAGAGTTCCAGTTTGAATACTCTATGTGTGGGTTAGTTGCTTCGTCTGTCTCACTGTTTAATAATATTTCCATTGCAAAAGAAGGCTTGCTTGCCACCCCATCGTTGGCAAGTTGGTACGAATCTGGATTTTCAAGAAAATCTTTGAGGTGCTTTTGAGGTCTCAAGTTCGGGAAACTGTCGTTCCCTATAAATTCACCTGCGTCATCAAGAGATTTGCTCCTAATAAATTCTCCGTTGATATGGAAGAAAGCATCCTCAAAGCTTCTGGCATGGTACTTCACCCCAGAATCGTTTTCTTCTTCTGTTTGGTATGCACAAACCAAATGTCCTGCATCATCTTCTACCCATTGTTGGGAGTCGGCATCCCTTTTTAGAACTCGTTTTTCCAAGGGTTTCTTTATAAAATCGGCTAGAGAATTGTAGTCGCCATAGAAAATTTTTAGCGCCCCATTGCTTGTGTTTTCACTTCCGACAACCGGATGTGCTTTGGACACCATTTTGTCGTCACCATCTGCATTTTTTTCGACATTTCCATCTTTGTCAGTTTGTTGAACACTTTTTACAGAGTCTATATCAGTGACAATTAGCGATTTGACGCCAATAAAATTTATGAATTTCTCGAATATATGAGAATATGCACCAACCTCAATTATGGAAATATTCTGAGAAAGTAAGGGAGTTGAGGGAGGTATTTTTTCTTCTATTTCCCGTCCAATATCTTCTTGGTCGAGCTTCTTCATCATAGCTGGAAGTAATATTCGTTCCGTATCACCCTCAATAAAAATAGCCTTATCGGCGAAAAAAAGCTCGGATCTATTAAGAGTTAGATATTGTTTTAAGAACTTAAAATATTGCTCTGCCCCACTTGCGCCGTATTCGGCTTCCAAGTCCTTTATGTTTCTTGAAACAACGCAATTTTCTTCAATTTTAAAATATTTAATATCATCAAAATCGCTTTCCGAGACGATGTGTGATGAATGGGTGCTGAGAATTGTCTGAATCTTTCTATCCTTACCATCTTCTCTTTTGATACCAGCCTGCAACAACGATTTTATATTCTTGATAAAAATATACTGCATTTGCGGATGGGTATGCGCTTCCGGCTCCTCAATAAAAAGCAAGTTTATATCAGCGGGTTTCTCCTCTTTTTTTCGTTGAAAATCCTGAAGTAATATTTTGATTTCAAATATCATGCTTATTAAATTCATATAGCCCAATCCGTTATAATTCTCCGGCAACGAATGGCTCGAATCGTCAAGGCCGTACATTACTGTGGTGTTTCCCTCGAGTAGCTCTTTGTGTTGTAAAGTTGAAACAATTTTGATTATCGTGTCGTCTTGTTTAATACCGCCAAACTTTTTGACATCTTCAATCAACTCCTTGAAGAGCTTTGAATAAACCTCATCAAGTTTTACATCGGTATCAGACAGCTCTTCCTTGAACATCTCAACAATTTCTGAATCTTGGTCACTTGCTTCTATTTTGCCGTAAATTTTTGTGGACAGAGAAGAAAGTGCTTTTTCGGAATCTTTGTTAGAAACATTCCGCCTGGCACTAATATGCTTAAAGTTAATAATATTCCTAATCTGAATCTTTTCTTTATAGAGGTCAGTAAATACGTCGTTGTTTTCTTTCATCTTCTCTATATCGTATTCAAGACTTTTTCTTGATAATTTGAAATACTCCTTGTGTCTGTCTCTAAGGTAATCGAAGAAATCTGGTTTACTCTTTTTATCATTTTTTTTCTTTTCACGAAGCGCAGCGAAATCATTATTTAACGACTCAAATTTTTCTTCTGTAAGGTAATATTCAAAGGCTATAACGACCATTCGATTTTCTGGGTCCAAGTCCATGATTACTTTGTTACCGATATTAGCGAGGTCGTCATTTTCGTCGTATTCAATAAAAACTTTCAGAGAGATACCCAAGAAGGGAAATGGAGATTCCGTTTCTTCATCATCTTCAATTCTTATTTTTAGGGCAGATTTGAAGTCGCTATTAAAATCATCAAAGGAAAAATTATTTTGGTCTGAATTAACTCCAAGAAATTTATCAAGGACAATTAAAAGAGAAGTTTTCCCGCTGTTGTTTTTTCCAATAACGAGTGACAGATCATCCTCAAGATCAAGTGACATATCTTTGAGACGCCGGAAATTTTGCACTTTTATGGTTCTTAGGTTCATGTCATTTTCTCAAGCTGTTGGAATTGGACGTCCTTACACGGCAACACCTTCGGATGTCATGATATCGGTATTAACGGCGTTCCATTTGGAAGGGCGCCGCATGAAAAAATACGGGAAATACTAAAATATCGCAGTCAGTGTAAATCTGTCAAATTACACACGCATACTAAATCTTCTAGAATCAGACACCCTCGCGTCCCTTGCACCATTCCGCTGCCGCGTTGCGGCTACCTAGAAGTGTTTAGAAAGCGGTGCCCCCCATCAGGGCGCGCTGAAGCCGACCATGCCATCCCTTCCGCGCGCGGACCCCGCTTCACCCTATACTCTCCCGCGCCCCGCGCCGGGTTAGTAGATCTTTCACCCCACGGGTAATCGGTTACCCTCCAGCAGCTTCGCTTGGCGAGGCTCGCCGTCCTCGGCCCCGGTGAGGCTTATGCCGCTCGCCACTTTCCCGCCCTCTTCCAGGCGCACCAGTTTGAACGCCTTCGGCTTGATCTGGGCCGTATCGTAGGTGAGGCGCAAGATGTGGTCTTCGCTTAAACTCCAGGCGCCGGATTCGAACTGGCAGGGGAAATAGAGATCGAAGTTATCGAAGCGGCCGAAGTAGATGGAATGCTCGGCGCCGTCTTTTTCCGTGTAGACCAGGGTGTTTCTGGTCAGGAAATTCTGGGCGCCGTAGTAGCCCTTGAGGGCGGCGCCTTCATCGGCGGCGGCGGGGGCCGCGCCGGCGAACATGAGGCCAGCGAACATGAGGCCAGCCGCGAACGCAAATGTCTTCCATGATTTCGGCATTTCGCCCTCCAATGCCGGGATTATAGCATGGAATTAGCATGGGATCACTAAGTGCAACCCATCGGGGCGCACGGAAGCCGACCATGCCATCCCTTCCGCGCGCGGACCTAACATCACCCTTTCTTCCCATCCCTTCCGCGCGCGCACCCAAACGCACCCGCCTTTTTACCGCACTTGGCGCATGCGTGACAGGACCACTTGCAAATCCGGCGTCTCGACAACCGGCAGCGAGCAAATGGGGCCACGGCAGACATAGGCCGTTGGCTTGCCGTCCAGTTGGGTTTTGAACTTGGCCGGGTGGGTATCGGGCAGCGCGGTCCCCGGCGGGATGATTTGAAATATGCGGGCCGGCAGGCTGGCTTGCATCACGGTTCCGGCCAGGCGGTCCGTGCCGGCCTCGCCGCGCGCCCCGATGATCACCACCTGCATCGCCGTTTGCCAGTCGTAGAACCCGTTGAGCAGACCGGCGACGCCGAACGCGGCTTCCAGCCCATGACCGCCGAGGGCGGCGATGATGCCCTTGGCGTGGCCCGACCATTCTGCGCCCCCGGTCAGGTAGTAAAGCCGCGCCAATACCGCCAGCATGGCGCCGTTGCCGGACGCGTTGGGATTGTCGATATAGGGTTTGCGCCTTGGTATCATGGCCGAAACCGAGCCTGCCGATACGCTGTAAAAGCCGCCGCCTTCAACGTCCAAGTGGGTTTTTGCGGCCTGGCGCACCAGCGCGGCTGCGCGCTCCAAATAGGGTTTGCGCCCGGTTGCCTCATAAAGGGCAATGCCAGCGCGGGCGAGGCCGGCATAATCGCTTAACGTGGCTTCGGGGCCTGGCTTGCCGCCCGCATAACTGTGGCTGAGCGCGCCGGTGGGACCAGTCAGCAGGGCACTGACGAATTGGAACTCTGCGCCGGCCCGGCGGATCAGAGCCGCATCGCCAAAGCCAGCGCCGATCTCGGCCAGCGCCTCGATCACCATGGCGTTCCAATCGGCCAGGATTTTGCCGTCGCGCCGGGGCCGGGGGCGCTGCGCGGTGGCCGCTTTCAGCGTCTTCAGCCCGGCCGCCAATGAGGCGCTCACCTGGGCTTCGGTCATTTTGAATTGGCCGGCAAGATCGGCGAGGCTTTCTTCGCTCCGGTGCAAGACGCCCTGGTCCGACGCATCGTCGATATATTCGCCTTCGCGGGCCCCGATGCCGTAAGCGGCGAGGAATAGGGGCGCCTGGCCGCCAAGGCGGGCCGTGATGTCCTTGGCGTTCCACACATAATAGGCGCCCTCTTCTTCATGGCCTTGGGCGCTTTCGCTGTCGGCATCCAGCGCCGCCGCAAAGCCGCCGCCGGCCAGGGCCATCTCGTCGAACAAGAAGCGGATCGTTGCCCGGATGCGGGCGCCAAGGCCGGGGGTCGGCTCTTCGCGCCACAAGCGGATCATGAGGCGCAGCATGCCAGCGTTCACATCGAGCATTTTTTCGAAGTGGGGCGTGAGCCAGGCAGAGTCCACCACATAGCGGTAAAAGCCACCGCCAACATGGTCGTACATGCCCTTTTCCGTCATCTGGGCGACCGCGGCGGTAACGGCTTCGCGGTATTCCACCTTGCCGGTGGCCACATAGCCCCGCCACAAAAGCTCCATCGCCGGGACCATGGGGAATTTGGGCGCGCCGCCGAAGCCGCCTTCGAAACCATCGATCTCGGAAAGGAACGCCGCCGCCGCTTTTTTGAAATGCGCCAGGCTCAACGCGCCGATGGGGGTTGCTTCGGAGCTGCGGATCATTTCGGCGAGGCTTTCGGCATCGCGCTGGATATCATCTTTCAGCTTTGCATAACCCGACGCGACGTCGGCAAGGATGCGAAGGAAGCCGGGGCTGCCACCCCCAGGTTCGAGCGGGAAATAGGCGCCGCCCCAGATCGGCTGGGCCGCCGGCGTCAAAACCACGTTGAGCGGCCAGCCCGATGGCAGGTTCAGGGCTGCCATGGCGGTCTGGAAGTAATCATCAACGGCGGGCAGCTCTTCGCGGTCAATCAGGATCGGGAAGAAATCTTCATTGATGCGCGCCGCCACGGCTGCGTCGGAAAAACTTTCGCGCCGCATCACGTGGCACCAATGACAGGCAAGGTAGCCGATGGACAAAAATATGGGCTTTTTCTGGCTCCGTGCTTCGCCCAGGTATTTTTTGTTCCAGGGGCGCCACTTGACCGGGTCCTTGGAATGAAGCTGGAGATAGGGACTGGCTTCGAATTTCAGAAGATTGAATTGCTCCGCCCCGCTGGCCGGCGGCACCAGAATCATGACTACAATAACGGCGGCAAATAGACGGAACATGGGTAGGCAGCCAAATATCATTGATGGGGCGCGGCGAATACTACCGCCAGTAGGCGGCGACGGCTAGCGGCTAAAAGCAGAACTTTCGGAGGCGGGCGGAAGGGCCGTGGGCCGCCAGCGCAACGCCAATCAGATGGGTGCCCGCCAGCGGCGCGCAAATGCTCTTCCACAAAGCGCCGTTCACCTGGTGCAAGTGCCATGCGCCGTTCGCCGGATCGGTGGCGGCAAGCGATGGCTCTTCAAGCAGGCCGACGCCGGCAGCCTTATGGGCGGCTTCCAGGCGCACCCAATCCGCCAGCATCGCTCTTCCGGTGCCGCCGCAAGATGGCAGCAAATCTTTGTGCGCCGCCACCCAATCGGCGCGGTCCAGGCTTTCGATGTCGGCGCCGATGGGGCCGTCGCAGGCAACCGCGCATATGGCCATATCGCCGGCGCGGGAGACATTGACGTAGAACGGGCTTGCCCCGGTCCGGTCCAGCACATGGATTTTGCCATTGGCCGAGCGGTGAAGCCGGTGGGCCTCGGCATCCCATTCCCGGTAATGGGCAAGCGCCCTGGCGATCAGGTCTTCGGATTCCAATTTTGGGCCCTGGCAAACCCAGACATGCACGTCGCCGCCCGGACGGGCGATCATCATGCGATCACCTGTTCGATAACGGTGCGGAAATTCTCGCCCATTTTTTCGAGGGAGGCTTTGGTATAGAGGTCCCGGTTGTGGCGGATGGTGAGGCGGAAGCGGCCGCCCGTCACGCGCATCAGGAAATTCATGACCAGATCGTTTTGCGGATTTTCCGGCCCACGGGACCGGGGAAACGGCAATTCCGGCGCCTGAATTAGTCTGGAGCCTCGGAACATCTGATCATATTGGCCCTGATAGTTGAAGGTCACGTTGGGGGGCGGATATTCCGGCCAGCCGGCGCCGGCATCGGTGACGTAGCGTAGCGCGCCGTAGCCGAAACCGTTGTTGGGCACTTGGGCGCGGGCGTCCGCAATGGTGCGGATATTCTCAAGTAACGTCGCGCCTTGCGGGCAGCGCAGGATCAGCGGGTAAAAGGCCATGAAAAAGCCGGTGGTTGAACTCACATCAATATCCGAGCCGGGATTGTGGCGGCCATGGTGCAGCATGGAAATGGACAAGGTCTCGCCGTCCGCCAGCCAGTCCCGCAGCGCGTAATAGAACGCGGTCAGGAGGACGGTTTCTGTCTCCAACCCGCGTCCCAGGGTGGCAATGCGCAACAGCCGCTCGGTCTGGGATGGATCGAGCCAGATCACGTGGGTATCGAACTGGCCGTCGCAGTTCCGCTCGCACATCATGTCGGTCAGAAGCGGGCCCGGGTTGCCAGCGACCTGGCTCTGCCAATAGGGAATTTCGGAGCGCAAGCTTTCGGAGCCCGCATAGGCCACCAGGACTTCGGCCCATTTCGCAACCCTGGCGGTCTTGGCGGCGGGCTGATACGCGCCCTTCCCTAGGATTTGAAAATAGGCCGTCTCCAAATCCTTGACGAAAATGCGCAAAGAAAATCCGTCGAAAACAAGATGATGCGCGGCGATGGCGATGTGCGAAGCGCGCCGGCTGCCAAAGTCGAGCAAATAGACGCGCGCCAGCGGCCCGTTGCCTATATCGAAATGGCTGTGCAGATCGTCCAGTAATTCTTTTGTGACTGTATCCAGATCGCTTTCGAGGGTGGCGGTAAGGTCGTGATAGAAAAAGGCTGGCGCATGGGGCCGCTTTGAAGCCCGCTGTCGCCAGACGCCATCCGACTGATCGAACCGGTGGCGGAAGGCGCCGTGATGGGCGATGACCGCATCGACGGCGGCGCCAAGCACAACCGGGTCAACCTGGGCCGACAAGCCGAGCAGCGTGCCCACGTTCCAATGGTTCTGGTGGGTGAATTCTTGGGCAAAGAACCAGGCTTGCGTCGGCGATATTGGAATGTCGCCGGACGCGGGGGCGTCTTCGCTACTGGGCGGATCAATGGCGACGGCGCGGGGCGCGATCTTTTCGATGGATTGGTAGCGGATGATATCCACCGGCTTGACCGAATAGCCGGCGGCTCGGACGCGCGCCGCAACCAACGTGGCCAGCAGGGAATCGCCGCCAAACTCGGCGAACGCGTCGTGCAATCCGATCCTGTCTTCGCCGAGCAATTCCGCCCAGATGGCCGCGATTGCCTTTTGGGCCTCGGTCACCGGGCTGACATATTCTGATTTGCGCATGATTTGCGTGGGCGCCAGCTCCGCCAATTTGCGCCGGTCCGGCTTTTGCGCATCGGTTTTCGGAATTTCGTCCAGAACGACGATTTGGCTGGGAACCATATAGTCCGGCACCCAGGCCAAAATCCGTTCCTGGATATCCATGGCAACCTCGCTCACCGGAACGCCGGGCCGCGTCTTCGCATCAAAAACAACAAAGGCGGTGAGGGAAAAATTGTCGCCAGCGCCGACGGGCAGGATGACCGCCTCGGCCACGTACGCAACGCGCAGGATCGATGTTTCAACCTCAGCGACGTTGACCCGGTAGCCGTTAATCTTCACCTGTAAATCCCGGCGCCCCAGATATTCGAGGGCGCCCGAGGCCCCGATCCTGCCGAAATCGCCGGTGCGGTAAATGGGGCGGCCATCGGGGCCATTGGTATAGCGGGCGGCGGTCAGCTCGGGCTCGTTCCAATAGCCGGCGAACAGAAACGGCGAGATAATGCCGATCTCCCCTTCCCGCCCCAGCGTTGGATATCCTTCGTCGTTCAAAAGCACGATCTCGGATGACCCCGCCGGGAAGCCGACCGGAATAATATTTCCGGCCACGGTCGTATCTTGGCTAAGGAAATTAAATGTGACGTGAACCTCGGTGCTGCTCAGGCAGTTGACGAACAAACAATCGGGCGGAAATTTGCCCCGGAACAATTCAAAATCCGATACCAGACAGGTGTCGGAGCCGACGCGCATGGTGCGCAAGGCAAGATGCCTGGCGGTTTCGATGGATCGGACAAAATGGCGGAAATAGCCGGGCAAGGTTCTGAACCGGGTAATGCCGTTGGCCTCCATCCAGCTCAGCAGGTCTTGCGGCGCATGTTCCTTGATATCGAAAGGCAGTAGCGCGCCGCCGTTCAGCAATGCACCATAAATGACCGGTTGCGAGGCGCCGACCGAGTATGACGACACCAGTGCGATTTTCTCGTCCCAACGATATCGCTCGGCGTTGGTGTAGATCAGCATCTTGCCCAACAACGTCCGGTGACTGTGGGTGACGCCGAGGGGCTTACCGGTCGAGCCCGAGGTAAACACAATATAGGCAAGATCGTCCGCCGCCGGATATGGGATCGGCGTTGCCTCCGGGTTGGGAGCGCTCAATTGCTCCCACAAAACGGCCGGGGCGCCGGCGATTTCGGCGATCTCTTCGGCAAAGTCCTGGTTTGCCTGATCCGAGATAACTAGCGCCGGCACCGCAGCATCGATAATGGCGCGCTGCCTTGCCAGGGAATGGGATGGATCGAGGGGCAGATAACAAGCGCCGGCGCGCAAAACCGACAGCATGGCGGCGATCATTTCCGCGCCCTGGCCAAACAACAAAATCACCGGCCCAGCGCCCGGGCTGAAATCATGGATATTGCGGGCAGCATTGGAGACCAACCGGCTCAACTCGGCATAGCGGATCACGCGCCCACCATCATCGATGGCGATATTTTCAGGGTATTGGTCGGCGATAAGATCGAACCGCTCAGAGACCGAGGCTTCGGTAGCGGCCATCGGGAATTCCGCTTAGTCGTTGCTGGGCATAAGCCGCGCCGGAGGATTGTTAAGAATGTGTAGCGGGCTGTCTGCCAAACCCAAATCATGGGGCTGTCCGGTCTTGCGTTCAGGCGCGCCAAGCCCGCTCGCAAGGGCCAATTTTATATAGTCCAGCAAGGTGGCCACGGTGCTTTCGTCGAACAAACCGGCATTTCCGACCAGAACCAGGAGCGTGGAATTTTCCCGGCAATCAACCGAAAATCCGAGATCGTTTTCGATGTATGGGTAGCCGTAGGAAAAATGTTCGGCGCTGCCGGAACCGCCCAATGAAACGGCCCGCGCATCGGTATATTCAA
Organism: Rhodospirillaceae bacterium; assembly: GCA_018674495.1. Lineage (GTDB taxonomy): Bacteria > Pseudomonadota > Alphaproteobacteria > Rhodospirillales > UBA2165. Next base: position 59,217 of record JABHAA010000115.1, read on the forward strand.
ACGTAAGCCGGGTAAATTCGGAAACCTCCGGCACGTTCCGTGCGCGCAATTCCGGCAACAGAACATCCAAAGGCACCGCCAGCATGGGACGCGCCGCCTCCCAGCTTGCCGACGCGGCCCGGGCCAAATCCATAAACGAAGCTTGCCAGGACATGGGTATGGATATGGGAACGCCGTTCTCAAACGGTCCGAGGCTTTTCGTTGGCGCCCGCTCGCCGCGCGCCGGGCTTAGCCGCGTCAGCAGCGCGCTCAAACCGCTGCCATATTGATAGAGCACGGTAAGCAGGGCGGCGAGCAGTACCGCGTCCGCGCCGATGTCATGGGCCGCGCAAAAATTGGCAAGGCTGGCGCGCTCATCCGGGGTTAGTTTGTAGGCGGCGGAATGGCCGTGAAAATCCGGCTCCAAGGTGCGGGCGCGGTCCAATGGAAGCGCGAACTTTGCGTCCACCGCGTCGGCGGCCAACATGCTGATATATGAGGCTACCTTCGGCGTAATCTCCGGCATTTCGATCGACGCGGCGGGTCGGTGCCGGCCGGCGTCCGCCTGCCCGCCCTGCATGCGCGACAAAAAATCATCGAGAAGGATGTGCAGGGTCAACTGGTCGGCAATTAGCCGATGGGCGGTGAGCATAATCACCCATCCAGCGCCCAATTTTTTAGCAATGGCGCAGCGCAGCAAAGGCGCGGCATCGGTACAAAATGGCTTGGCAGCAAACTGAGTGAGGCGTTCCGATATCCCAGCATCGCCAATATCTTCGGCGCGCCAGATTTCGATCTCCACGGTACCGGGATTTGCCAGCGGCAGTGCACATAGGGAACCGTCGGCATCATGAAATACCCGGCGCAGACATGGCAGGTCGGCTACCAGCCCGGCGAAAACCTTTCGCACCTTGGCGATATTGAATTCGCCGCTCCACTCGACAGCAACGCACCGATTGCCAAGCGCCGGGTCGGAACTGTGCAGGAACCACGCTCGCAACTGGCTGTGCAGAACTTCATGCATGTTCGAGGCCAGCAACGATGTTCAATATCCGTCTATCAGCAGGCAAGGTATTTTCTCGCTAAAGAATTATATTATCAAAATATGCAAATGATATTTGTTGATCCCCTAGATGGTGTCAATGAATTTTATTCTATTATTTAATGTAATTTATTCAATATACAATCATTGATTTTATTTTCTCCGCTGGCAGGCCTTGGGAGCTAAGGCAGTTCTTCTTGGCGCCGGGCCAACCGAAATTGCCGGCCAATAATTTGACCGCGATCAATCCCCCATCGCTCCAAATTCCTTATGTTCAATTGGAAATCCAGCCAACAGGAAAGGTTGCGACAGCGCAAACGGACCCAATTCATTTGGCTGAAATCTCATAACCGAAGTAATCGAAAGGTTTTTAAACGATGCCGGAAGCTCCCTACCGCTGGGTCATGACAGAATCGGGCAAGCCCATGGAGAAAGTGGAATTTGATCCCTTCCCGCCCGGTGATGGCGAAGTTGTCGCCCAAGTCGAAGGCTGCGGCGTCTGCCATACGGACTTAGGCTTTTATTATGACGGGGTGCGCACCGGCGCCGCATTGCCGCTGGCTCTTGGCCATGAAATTTCGGGCCGCATCACCGCCGCCGGCAAGGGCTATGAGGACTGGCTCGGCAAGGCGGTCTTGATACCGGCGGTTATCCCTTGCGGGATTTGCGATCTTTGCAGGCGCGGCAAGGAAACCATCTGCCGCGCCCAGTATGTTCCCGGCTGCGACATCCATGGCGGGTTCGCCAGCCACATCAAATTTCCAGGCTACGGTATGTGCGAGATCGACGAGGCGAGGCTGGCAGCCGCCGGGCTCGACCTGGCCGATGTTTCGGTGGTCGCCGATGCACTGACCACCCCCTATCAGGCGGTCTTCCAAGCCGAGCTGAAAGAGGGCGATCTTGCCATCATTGTCGGCGTAGGCGGCGTTGGCGGCTATTGCGTTCAGGTGGCCGCCGCTTTTGGCGCCACCGTCGTTGCCGTCGATATCGATCCGGCCAAGCTGGATCAAATCTCCAAGGCCGGCGCCTCGGCAACCTTTAACCCGGCGGACTATCCGGGCCGCGAGCTCAGAAAAGCGATCGCCGAGTTTGCCAAGGAACAGGGCCTAAGGGCCACCGAATGGACAATCATGGAATGCTCCGGCTCGGCGCCCGGCCAGCAGACAGCCTTTGGCCTGCTGGTCCATGGCGCCACCCTTTGCGTGGTCGGCTTTACCATGGACCGGGCAGAGTTTCGCCTGTCAAATTTGATGGCGTTCCACGCCCGGGCGCTAGGCAACTGGGGCTGCACCACCGCCAATTATCCAGACGCCTTGAATTTGGTGTTGGACGGCAAGGTCAACGTGAAGTCGTTTATCGAGCATCACCCCTTGGACAATATCAACGAGGTATTCGAGCTTGTTCACGCCCACAAGAATAGAGGGCGGGCAATCTTGATGCCCAACATGCCATCGTAACCAATAAATTTAAATATTTCAGAGGAACAAGAACATGGTCAAAGACACCGCAACCGTCGTGAACGAAACCGCTCTAGGCGGTCTCAAGAACCACAATTTGGTGGCAGATTGGTCCTGCCCGGGCCTGAAATACGAAAAAAAGAATGCCATCGATGCAAATGGCGAGACGGTTGAGGGCATCTATAACGTCTGGATCACCCTCGATAACGAGAAGCAATTCAATTCCTACGACACCGAAATGGTCAAGGGTATGATCTTCGCGTTCCGCGAGGCTTCCAATTCCAGGGACGTCAACGCGGTGGTCCTAACCGGCGCCGGAAGCAAAGCCTTCTGCACCGGCGGCAACACCAAGGAATATGCCGAATACTACGCCGGCAACGACCAGGAATACCGGCAATATATGCGCCTGTTTAACGATATGGTCTCGACCATATTGGTGTGTGACAAGCCGGTGATCTGCCGGGTCAACGGCATGCGCATCGGCGGCGGCCAGGAAATGGGCATGGCCTGCGATTTCTCCATCGCCCAGGATATGGCCAACTTCGGGCAAGCCGGCCCAAAACATGGATCCGCCGCAATCGGCGGCGCCACGGATTTCCTGCCGGTCATGATCGGCGTTGAACAGGCCATGGTATCGGCCGTTCTTTGCCAGCCCTTTTCCGCGCACAAAGCCGCCCGCCTCGGCATCATCACCGATACGGTTCCGGGCTTAAAGGTGGATGGCAAGTTCATCCCCAATCCCTATGTGGTGACCGAAGTGGTAACCGATGACTGGGGGCGCATGATCCACGGCGAGTTTAAAGAAGGCGAGGAGAAAGCCAAAGCAAAAGAAATAGTGGCATCGGGCGAAATGGATTTGTCGTTGCTGGACGCCAAGGTGGAGGAGCTTTGCACGTCGGTTCTGCACACCTTCCCCGAATGCACCACCAAGAGCCTGGAGCAATTGCGCAAGCCGAAGCTGGAAGTCTGGAACTTGCGCAAAGAAGATGCCCGCTCCTGGCTCGGCTACAACATGATGGCCGAGGCCCATGCCGGCTTCCGCGCCTTCAACGAAGGCAACCGGGAGGTCGGCCGCGAAATCGATTTCATCAGCTTGCGCAAAGCCCGCGCCGCCGGCGCCCCTTGGACCGCCGAGCTGATCGAAAGCCTGATTCCCAGGGCCGCGGATTGATTTGAGGAGATAGGGAATGTTCGATCTCAAGCACCAGGGCAATGTTTCGGTTCTGACCCTTTGCCATCCGCCGGCCAACGCCATCGGCCATGCCTGGCTGGAAGAGATAGAGAGTATTTTGGATGAGCTGGAGGGCAATGAGAACACCAATATCCTGCATCTCCGTTCGGACCAGAATATATTTTGCGCCGGCGCCGATCTCAAGGAATACAAGGCGCGCATGGAAAGCGGCGAAGATGTCAGCGAATACAAAAAGTATTTGCAGAGCTTCCACCATGTGTTCACGCGTATCGAAAGCATGAATAAGCTGACGGTGGCCGAGGTTGGCGGCGCCGCTCTCGGCGGCGGCTTCGAGTTGTCGCTTTCCTGCGATCTTCGTATCGCTGCCCATGAGGCCAAGCTGGGCCTGCCCGAAGGCCGCCTCGGCCTGATCCCTGGCGCCGGCGGCACCCAGCGTCTCACCCAGCTTTGCGGCCCCTCCACCGCCAACCGCATCATCCTGGCTTGTGAAATTGTCGGCGGCCAGACGGCCCTCGAACTAGGCATGGTGCAATGGGCCGTCCCCCGGGACGAACTGGCCGCCAAAACACAAGAACTGATCGACGGCTGCGCCGGCCTTTCATCACCTGCCCTCGCCGGCGCCAAAAAGTGCATCGCGGCGGCCCAGGATCCGGCCATAGACGGCTATGAGATGGAAATCGCGGTCAGCCTGGAGCTAGTGCAAAACCCCGACAGCAAAAGGCGCGTGGCGGAATTTTTTGACAAATGATGGACGAAAGGTTGCATGAAATGATGGATTTAGGCGATAAAATCACTGCCGTTACCGGCGCCGCCTCGGGCATCGGCAAGGCCACGGCGAACGCCTTCGCGGACGTCGACGGCATGGTGTATATGGGCGATCTGAACGTTGAGGCCGGTGAAGCGGCTGCCGCCGATATTCGCGGCGGCGGCGGCAAGGCCAGCTTCATCCCCCTCGATATCACCGACGATGCCTCCATCGCCGCCTTCCATGATCAGATCATCGACGAGGCGGGCCGCCTGGACGTGCTGGCCAATGTCGCCGGCTGGGGTCACACGGAGTTTTTTGTCCAATCGAGACCTGCCGATTGGAACAAGGAAATTGATATCAACCTGATGGGCCCGATGAAAATGTGCCACGCTTTTTTACCCGGCATGTACGAACAAAGCTATGGCCGCATCGTCAATGTCTCATCGGACGCGGGCCGCGTCGGTAGCCTCGCCGAGACCGTTTACGCGGCCGCCAAAGGTGGCCAAATCGCCTTCACAAAGGCCCTCGCCCGCGAAGGCGCCCGCTATAAAGTGGCCGTCAATTGCATTTGCCCGGGGCCGACGGAAACGCCGCTGCTGGCCGATACGGCGGAAAATATTCAAGAGGCCCTCAAAAAAGCCATTCCCATGCGGCGCTTCGGCCAGCCGGAAGAGATTGCCAACGCCATCCTGTTTTTCGCCTGTGAGCAGTCCAGCTATTGTACCGGTCAGGTGCTTAGCGTGTCTGGCGGGCTAACCATGGTCGGCTAATTCTTTGAAATAAAAAGTAAAAATTTGCCACTCGCAGGACCGATCTGGCTTGCTAATATCCACGAATAGATAAAACTGGGCTTTAGAACGAATTTTGAATCTGATACAAAATTCGAATTCTGAGCCAATAATTCATTACCCTGGGTGATTGCATCGCGCCCAGAGACTTCAGAATAACATGGCAAAATTGCCGGTTTGAGAGGGGAGAATGGCCGAACAAGGTATCGGCGCCCGCGTTCTGCGCAACGAAGACGACCGATTTTTGAACGGTCGGGGCCAGTATCTTGGCGACCTCGCCATGCTGGAATGCCAAGAAGTATATTTCCTGCGCAGTCCCGTGGCCCATGCCCACATTCTGGAAATTGAAGTGCCCGAGGCGCTAAAGGATTGCGTTTTCACTTCGGCGCATTTCGATGACGTGAAGCCAATCCGTGCCGTCGGCGCCGCACCAGGGTTCAAGGGCTCCGACTACCCCCCGTTGGCCATCGGCAAGGTGCGGTTCGTCGGCGAGCCGGTGGCCATTTGCATGGCGCCAACAAGGGCTGACGCCGAAGATATGGCGCAACAAATTTTTGTCGATTATGACGAGCTGCCGGCGGTCGTTGATATGGATGCGGCATTGGCGGCTGGCGCGGCGAAGGTTCACGATCACTGGACGGACAACCTGGTGCTCGAAGTCATGATCGACGCCGGCGATGTCGACGCCTCACGAGAAAATGCCGGAATCGAGGTCACCGGCGAATACCGCTTGAACCGTCACGCCGGCGTCCCGATGGAGGGGCGCGGCGTTCTTGCCTATCGGGACCATCGGTTGAACGAACTCGTGGTCTATTCCTCAACCCAGTTTCCCCATGTCATTCGCACGGCTCTGGCAAAGTGCCTGGACATTGAAGAACGCTGCCTGCGCGTGGTTGCACCCGATGTCGGCGGCGGTTTCGGCGTTAAGAACAACCTCCAGCCGGAGGAAATTGCCATAGCGGCATTGGCCATGAAACTCGATCACCCGGTTCGCTGGATGGAAGATAGGCGCGAGCACCTGCTTGGCTGCGCCCACACAAGGGAGCACCGCTACCGCCTCACCGCCTTCGCCGATGCCAAGGGCAAAATTTTAGGACTGGATGCCGATATTCGCGTCGACGCCGGCGCCTATTCGGTGTGGCCGTGGACTTCGGCCATGGAGGCCGGTATGGCGGCGGGTATTCTGGTCGGGCCATACGACATCCGCAATTACCGTGCCCGGGCCATGACGATCGCCACCACCAAGACGCCGATGGGCCCCTACCGGGGCGTCGCGCGCACCGGCGCCTGTTTCGGAATTGAGCGATTGCTTGATGACATCGCCGAAAAGATCGGACGCGATCCGGTGGATGTGCGCCTGGAGAATATGGTGCAGCCGGGTCAGATGCCCTACAAGACCGTCACCAATAAGCTGTTCGACAGTGGCGACTATCCCGAAGCCCTGCGCCGGGCGGCGATGGCTATTGGCCTAGACGATATCCGCAAGCGCCAGGACGCCGGCGAAGCGGACGGCAATCTCATCGGTGTCGGGTTCGGATGCTATACCGAGCAAACGGCGCACGGGACCGACGAGTGGGTGGCGCGGGGCCTGCCCGTTGTGTTTGGCTTCGAGCCGACCGTGGCGCGGCTACTGCCGGATGGCGGCCTGGTTCTGGAGGTCGGCATCCAGAACCACGGCCAGGGCCTGGAAACCACGCTGGCGCAAGTGGCCCACGAGGAATTGGGTGTCGATCCGGCCAAAGTCGTGGTGCGCCATGGCGACAGCTCGCTCTCGCCATATGGTATGGGAACCTTCGCGTCGCGCAGCATGGTCATGGCCGGCGGCGCGGTGGGCCGGGCCTGCGGAATTCTGCGCGAAAAAATTGCCCGCATCGCCGCCCATCTGCTGCAAGCCGAAGCCTCGGAAATCCACATGCGGGACGGCTACGCCGTTGCCGGAGAACGCAGCATCAGCCTGGCCGAGATCGGCGAGGCGGCTAGCTTGCACCCCGAACGCTTGCCGCCCGGCGAAGACCCTGGATTAGAAGTCTCCACTGTCTATCAGCCGGCGCTAAGCAGTGGCGCGTTTTCTTATGCCACCCACGCGGCACTGGTCGCGCTTGATGCCGAGCTTGGCACCATCAAGTTGCTGGACTATGTGGTGGTTCACGACTGCGGCACCGTGGTCAATCCCATGGTCGTGGACGGCCAAATCGTCGGCGGTGTCGCGCAAGGCATCGGCACGGCGCTCTACGAAGAAATTCCCTATGACGAAAATGGCCAGCCGCTGGCCACAACGTTTATGGATTATCTGATACCGGGCGCCGCCGAAGTCCCCGATATCCGCGTTCTGCACATGAGCTCGCCCTCTCCGCACACGGCGTATGGAATCAAGGGCCTTGGCGAAGGCGGCGCCATCGCACCGCCCGCCGCTATTCTCAACGCCGCCAATGATGCGCTGCGGCCGCTGGGCGCCCGCGTGAACGAAACGCCCTTGAGCCCCGAGCGAGTGCGCGCCGCCATCGCGGCCGCCAGGGAGGCGGCTGAATGAAACCGGCGCCCTTCGAATACCACCGGGCACGCGACGTCGAAGACGCGCTGGCTGTTCTCAACAGCCACGACGGCCTGGCCAATATACTTGCGGGCGGTCAATCGCTGGTGCCTATGCTCAACCTCCGCGTGGCGCCGGCGACACTTCTGGTCGATATCTCCAACATCGAGGAGCTTAACGGAAGCGGTCAGGAAAGTGACGCCGTGACCTTGGGTGCTTGTGTCACCCATGCGGAGATCGAAGACGGAAGCGTTCCCGACCCCAGCCACGGCCTGATGCCAAGAATCGCCCGGGACATCTCCCATCGCGCGGTTCGCAACCGGGGCACAATCGGTGGCAGCCTCGCTCTCGCCGATCCTTCCGCAGAGTGGATTGTCACCATGCTGGCGCTGGATGCCGTGATCCGCGTGCGCGGTGCCTCCGGCAGTCAGAATTTCCCGGCTGCGGACTTTTTCCTCGGCACCTACGCCACGGCCCTGCCGGAAGACGCCATCCTGACCGCCGTGCAGATACCACAATTGACGCAGGCGGCGCGCACCGGGTTCTACAAGGTTTGCCGCAAGATCGGTGAGTTTGCGGCATCGCTTGCGGTCGCCGTCATCGATGGAGAGCGCGGAATTTCGCGCGTGGCGCTTGGCGGGCCATCGGGCGCGCCCATGCGGCTGGCTGGCGTCGAGGGCCTGATTTCCAGCGATACGCGCGCGGAGGCGGACGACGCATCCATGATCCGGGCTGCTGTCGAGGCCGACTTATCCGCCGCTGGCCGGGAATTGGGCGCCGATGCCCTCCACCTTCATGGGACCACGGTCCTGCGTGCACTGCGGGACGCGAGGGGCCGATGACGCAAATCAATCTCACCATCAATGGGCGCGCCGTTAAGGCCGAGATCGAGCCGCGCTGCAGTTTGGCTGATCTGCTGCGCGATCATTTGCAGCTGACGGCCACCCACTTGGGGTGCGAGCACGGCGTTTGCGGCGCCTGCACGGTGCTGATCAACGGCGCGCAGGCCCGGTCCTGTATCGCGCTGGGTGTTGCGCTGGAAGGGGCCGAAATTAAAACCCTGGAAGGGATGGCCGATGATGCGCGGATGCAGGTAATCAAGGATGCCTTTCACCAGGAACATGGCCTTCAGTGCGGCTTTTGCACGCCCGGCATGCTGATCAGCGCTTGGGATATCCTCGGCCGGAAGCCGGATATCACCGAAGCTGACCTGCGCATCGCGCTTAGCGGAAATCTCTGCCGCTGCACCGGCTACCAGGGGATCGTTCGCTCAATCCTGCTGGCGGCGCGCCATCTTCGCCAAATCGATGAAACGCAAAAGGGAACAGAGGAATAGCCAATGCATACGACCGTCATCGGCGGCGCCTTTCTGCCCCACGCGCCGCAATTTTTCACTTTGCCCGATACCGAGGACAAAGACACCATTGCCCGCGTCAAAAAAGTGGCCGCCGAAATCGGCGACAAACTGAAAGCGCTGGACCCGGACCTCTGGATCATTTTTTCCAACGATCACGCCGAGCAGTTTTTCCATGCCTCGGCACCGCCCTTTACGCTCCATGTGGGCGGCGAGGCTTCGGGCGAATTTGCGGGCCATAAATTTCACTGGCAAGTGCCGAGCGAGATTTCACTGGAATTGGTTCACCGGCTCTACCGCCAGGGGTTCGATCCGGCCTTTTCGAGCACGGCGCGTATCGACTATGCCATTGGCATTCCGCTCACCCATCTAGGGCTGACCGCGCCGGTGCTGCCCATATACGTAAACGCCTATCTGCCGCCGCAACCGACCCCGGAACGCTGCTATGCCTTCGGCCAGGCGCTGAGCTTAAGCGTGACGGCAATGGGATTGCGCACGGTGGTTCTGGCCAGCGGCGGCATGTCACACTTTCCCGGCACCGACAATTACAGCAACCCGGATTTGGCATGGGATAAAAAGGTGCTGGAGCGCATTGCCGAAGGCAATCTGAAATCCCTCGCCGGGTTCGACGATGCCGAACTGGACACGACCGGCAATATCGAGTTGCGCTGCTGGGCCTGTGCCGCCGGCATGCTCGGCGAGCGAAAGCCGGATGTAGTCGAAATGGACCCAAGCTGGCATCACAACTACGCCTCGGTTGCCTGGTTCAAATCCGAGGTGGAGAACTACCAAGCCCATTACCCGTCGATAAATCCTAGCCTGGTGGTGTTGACCACGGCCTTGCACGGCTTGGCTCACGATGCGGGTGCGCGCGAGGCGTTTCAAATTAACCCGGAAAGCTTTGCCGATAGCTTCGCGCTGGAGCCCGGCCAGCGCGCCGCCCTGATCAAGATGGATCTGCCGGCCTTGGTGGCGATGGGCGTGCATCCTTTGGTGCCGTTTCTGGCGCAATTGCAGCTCGGCAGCACAAAAGATTGATCCCGTAGAAACCGCTCATGAAGATTGTCCAAGAATTTCGCATCGATCTTTCGCCAAGCACCGTTTGGCGAGCTTTTACGGATGTTGCCCTGGTGGCGGAATGCTTGCCGGGTTCCGAGCTTACACATACGGACGACAGCGGTGCCTTCGAAGGAAAAATGCGGGTGAAGCTGGGCCCGATCACTGCAGCATTTTGGGGCAAGGGGGTTATCGAGCGGAACGAGGCGGCGCAAACCGGCAGCGTCGAAGGCACAGGCACCGACAGCGGCAGCGGCTCCCGCGCCAAGGCGAAAATGACTTACGTGCTGACTGCGCTGGAAAATGAGGCGGCCACCCGGGTGACCGTGGAGGCCGACATCGTTCTTTCGGGAACCTTTGCCCAGTTCGGTCGCAGCTCCGTTATCGAGGAAGTGTCCGCGCATCTTACCGGCCAATTTGTTCAAAACCTGCAAGACCATCTGTTAGAGGGCGCGGACTATGCGCACCCGGCGCAATCGGCCCAAGAGATAGATGGGATTAAACTACTCCTGACCATCTTCCGAAATCGCGTCCAAAAATTATTCGCCAACTTACGAAGGCGCTTGTCATAAAATGGCGATCAATTGCATTTGTCGGGTTTCTCCATATATGTTATTCCTTCAATAGGGCGCGCCCTAATGCGTTGCATTAGGGAAAACATGGCTAAAAAAAGTCGGGGCGCCATGAGGTTTCGTTTCAATGCGTGTATACTAATTATTTCACAACTGGGGATCAGCCTATGAATAACTCTAAACGTAAATTGCTCTTAGTGGCGGGCGGCATTGCCGTGGCGTCGATGGCGATGTCCGCGGCCCTAAGCCCGGCTTCGGCACAAAAAATTCGCTTTATGAAAGTGGTTCCGCATCCATTTCCGTTCCTTATTCCGGAAATTGGCGTGCAGGAAGGCATTTTCAAAAAGCTGTCTAACGTCAGCGCCTATGGAACAAATTAGCGGGATAGCATAAGAGAGGATTTCTGGCCCATCGTAGAGACCGAAGGGAACGAAGATGAGACAGAAATCGCAGACACGACAGACAGGTGCAGCCAAGGCGATCAAGGA
>JABHAA010000007.1 GCA_018674495.1 Rhodospirillaceae bacterium
CATATAGCGGTAGACGCCGGCGCCGGTGGGGATATCGCCCATGGTGAAGTGATCGCCGGTTACATAATTACCCTCGCCGAACATAGCTTCCATAATCACCATGCTGGCATTCAGTTTTTCAATGTTGGCAGCCATAACCTCCGGGTCCGGGGTGTTGGGGAAACTGCGGATCAGTCCCCAGAACACCGGCGTGATGGTGGCCTGTAACTCGGTGTTCTGCCAGTCCATCCATACGTCGGCGATGGCCAGCTCGCTGGCATCGTCGGGGTAGAGGTCGCCATGGCTGTGTTTGCGGCAGAGATACCGGACAATGGCGTTGGATTGGCGCAACGTCAGATCACCGTCCACCAAAGTCGGCACCCGCATATTGGGGTTGAGGGATTGGTAGTCTGGAACTTCGATGGTGCCGAAGGTGCCGTCCGGATCGAACCATTCAAATTCAAGGCCCAGCTCGGTTAGCGCCCACAGCGCTTTTTGCACATTGATCGATGAACGCCGCCCGTAGAATTTCAGCATGATTCCTCCCTGCCGTAAATCCGGCCCTAAAAGCCTTGGTATCCGAAGGTCAAACTTGATCGAAAATTGCGCCTGATTACAAGAGTAGTTAATAAAATATTCGAGATCGGGCATAAATTAACCAATATACTGGTAATTCCAATTTTTTAATTGCAAAACAACAGCTTCACTTTATCTTTTGGTTTCGAAACCCCATGTAATACCTGTTACTGATCGAAACTATGCGCGCCGGTCCGGCGCCACTCGGAGAATTCCATGGCAAAATCCCCGGCCAAAAAGAAAAGCCCGCGCGGGCGCTCGAAGAAAATCCAGGCGGCGGCCAAATCGTCGCCCGAGTTGCTGATGAACTTCTACCGGGAAATGCTGTTGATCCGCCGCTTCGAGGAAAAGGCCGGCCAATTGTACGGCATGGGCCTGATCAACGGCTTTTGCCATCTCTATATCGGCCAAGAAGCGGTGGTCGTCGGCCTGCAATCGGTGGCCGAGGAAAACGATTCGGTGATCACCAGCTACCGGGATCACGGCCATATGCTGGCCACCGGCATGGACCCGAAGGGCGTCATGGCCGAATTGACCGGGCGCGCCGGCGGCTATTCCAAAGGCAAGGGCGGCTCCATGCATATGTTCTCCAAGGAGAAAAAATTCTATGGCGGCCACGGCATTGTCGCCGCTCAGGTACCGATTGGCACCGGTCTGGCCTTTGCCCACAAATATTCCGGCGATGGTGGCGTTGCCATGGCCTATTATGGCGACGGCGCCGCCAACCAGGGCCAGGTGTATGAGAGCTATAATATGGCGGCTCTCTGGGAGCTGCCGGTGGTCTTCGTGATCGAGAACAACCGCTACGGCATGGGCACATCGGTGGCCCGCCATTCGGCGACGCCGACCATGTATTCCCGGGGCGAGGCCTACGATATCCCCAATGAAGAGGTCGACGGTATGGATATCGAAGCGGTGCGTGAAGCCGGTGAGCGTGCGCTCGCCCACGCCCGGAGCGGTAAGGGGCCCTATGTGCTCGGCATGCAGACCTACCGCTACCGAGGCCATTCCATGTCCGACCCGGCCAAATACCGGACCCGCGAAGAGGTCGCCAAGGTGCGCGCCGAGCGCGATCCCATCGACCGGGTGCGCCAGGCCTTGCTTGATGGCGGCCATGCTAGCGAAGACGATATGAAAGCGGCGGACGCGGAGATCAAGGCAATCGTCACCGAAGCCGCCGAGTTCGCCCAGCAAAGCCCGGAGCCGGAACCGTCGGAACTGTATACCGACGTGCTCGCCGAGCTTCCAGTTAGCGCTTAAAGGATAAGGATAAAATTATGGCAACCGAAATCCTGATGCCGGCCTTGTCGCCGACTATGACCGAGGGCACGCTAGCGCGCTGGCTGAAAGCCGAAGGCGATGCAATAGCCCCCGGCGATGTTCTGGCCGAGATCGAAACCGACAAAGCCACCATGGAGATCGAAGCCGTTGATGATGGCGTGCTTGGCAAGATCATGGTGGCCGAGGGATCCGAAGGCATCCCCGTCAACACCCCTATCGCGGTGATCCTGGCCGAAGGCGAAGATGCCGCCGCCGTCCCGGAACCTGCGCCTGCGCCAGCCGCGCCCCAAGCGGCCCCGCAAACCGCGCCCGAGCCCGCCGCCGCGCCGCAAGCCGCAGCTGCGATAATCCCGGCGGCGCCCGATTATAACGGCCCGCTCACCACCATCACCCAGCGCGAAGCCTTGCGCGACGCTATCGCCGAGGAAATGCGCACCGACGAGACCATTTTTCTTATGGGCGAGGAAGTGGCCCAATACGAGGGCGCCTATAAGGTCAGCCAAGGCTTGCTTGAGGAGTTCGGCGATAAAAGGGTGGTCGATACGCCGATTACCGAGCATGGCTTTACCGGGTTAGGCGTCGGCGCCGCGTTCGGGGGCTTAAAACCCATTGTCGAGTTCATGACCTTTAACTTCGCCATGCAGGCGATGGATCATTTGATCAATTCGGCGGCCAAAACCCGCTATATGTCCGGCGGCCAGATGGGTTGCCCGATTGTCTTTCGCGGCCCCAACGGCGCCGCCGCCGGGGTCGCCGCCCAGCATTCTCAATGCTACGCCAGCTGGTTTGCCCATATTCCCGGCTTGAAAGTGATCGCGCCCTATTCCGGCTACGATGCCAAGGGGCTGATGAAAGCCGCCATTCGCGATCCCAATCCGGTTATCGTGCTGGAAAACGAAATTCTTTATGGACAAAGCTTCGATGTGCCCGAAGCCGCCGACTACGTGCTGCCCATTGGTCGCGCCCACGTGGAATTGGAAGGCTCGGACGTTACCATCGTCGCCTATTCACGGATGGTCGGCCTTGCCCTGGAAGCGGCGGCAACGTTGGCCGGGGAGGGGATTTCGGCGGAAGTGATCAATCTTCGCTCCTTGCGTCCGCTGGACACCGAAACCATTGTCGCCTCAGTCAAGAAAACCAACCGCTTGATTAGCGTTGAGGAAGGCTGGCCGGTGGCCGGCATCGGCGCCGAGATCGCCGCCATCGCCATGGAACAAGCCTTCGATTACCTGGACGCACCGGTTCGGAGGGTGTGCGGCGCCGATGTGCCCATGCCTTACGCCAAAAACCTGGAAGCCATGTACATGCCAGGCGCAGGTGACATCGCCGACGCCGCCAAAGCCGTTTGTTACCGCTGATCCGAGGGGGCTCAGAATATGGCCATACAAATATTGATGCCGGCCTTGTCGCCGACCATGACCGAGGGCACTCTGGCGCGCTGGCTAAAAGCCGAGGGCGATGCGGTTGCCTCCGGCGATCTGCTGGCCGAGATCGAGACCGACAAGGCGACCATGGAACTGGAAGCCATTGACGATGGCGTGCTCGGCAAAATCATCGTGCCCGAAGGCTCCGAAGGCATCGCCGTCAACGCGCCCATCGCCGTGCTGCTGGAAGAAGGCGAAGATGCTTCGGCAATGGCGGCGCTTGATACCGCGCCGACTGCGCCTCCGCCCACACCCCCGGCAGCACCCGAAGCCGCGCCCAAGGCAGCACCAGCCGCACCCGAAGCAACGCCAACACCCGCACCGGCCCAACCAGCGGGTGGCGCCCGCGTCTTCGCCAGCCCTTTGGCCAGACGTTTGGCGGGCGAGGCGGGATTGGAAATTACAGGCATCATTGGCTCCGGCCCGCATGGGCGTATCGTCAAGGCCGATGTGGAGGCCGCCATCGCCGGCGGCAACGCAGCGCCCGCACCGGCATCCGCACCAGCGCCATCTACGCCGCAATTACCGGCGACCACACCTTCGGCATCGGTCCCCGCCGAAATCCCCGGCGCCGGGCCCTACACCGACATTCCGCACACCAATATGCGCCGGGTGATCGCCGAACGGTTGACCGAATCGGCCCGCGATATTCCGCATTTCTACCTAACGGTCGATTGCGCGATTGATGCCCTGCTGGCTATGCGCAAAGACTTGAACGGGCGCGCGCCGGAAGGCGATGGCGCCTACAAAATTTCGGTCAACGATTTCGTCATTCGCGCCGTCGCCTTGGCCATGCGCAAGGTGCCCGGCGTCAATGTCAGCTGGATGGCGGATGCCACCCGCCAATACGCAGACATCGACGTGGCGGTCGCGGTGGCCACGCCGGGCGGGTTGATCACTCCCATCCTGCGCCGCGCCGATCAAAAGGGATTGGCTGAAACCTCCAATGAAATGAAAGACTTGGCGGCACGCGCCAGGGACGGCAAATTGTCCCTGGATGAATTTCAAGGCGGCGGCTTCACCATTTCCAATCTCGGCATGTTCGGCATCAAGGAGTTCTCCGCCATCATCAATCCGCCGCAATCGTGCATTCTAGCGGTCGGCGCCGGCGCCCAGCGCCCGGTGGTGAAAGATGGTGCGCTCGGCATTGCCACGGTGATGAGTTGCACCCTGTCCACCGATCACCGCACCGTGGATGGCGCACTGGGCGCCGAATTCATGACCGCCTTCAAGGCGATGATCGAAGATCCGCTGACCATGCTGCTATAAGCAAAGGCGAACATGATGGCCAAAACCCCGCAAGCAACTCCAACCAAGTTTGACATCATCATCGTCGGCGGCGGGCCAGGGGGGTATGTGACCGCCATCCGGGCGGCGCAGCTTGGTTTGGCGACCGCGCTGGTGGAGCGCGAGCATCTGGGCGGCATCTGCCTCAATTGGGGCTGCATTCCTACCAAGGCGCTGCTGCGCACGGCGGAGATATACCGCAATATCCGGCATGCGGACGATTTCGGGCTCAAAGTGGAAGGCGTTTCTTTCGATCTCGAGAAAATCGTGGCCCGTTCCCGGGGCGTCGCTACGCAATTGTCTGGCGGCGTCGCACATTTGTTGAAAAAGAACAAAGTTACAGTTTTTGATGGCGAGGGCCGGCTTGATGGCAAAGGCGAAATAACTGTTAGCAAAGATGGCAAAATTGTAGGCGAACTGTCAGCAAAAAACATCATCCTTGCGACCGGCGCCAGAGCCCGCGCTCTGCCTGGCTTGGAGCCCGATGGCAAGCTGATCTGGACCTACAAAGAGGCCATGGTGCCGGACGTTATGCCGAAATCTTTGCTGGTTGTGGGATCTGGCGCCATCGGCATCGAATTTGCCAGCTTCTACCGGGCGCTCGGCGCCGAAGTGACGGTAGTCGAAGTTCTGCCCCGGGTACTGCCGGTGGAAGACGAAGACATCTCCGCTTTCGCCCACAAAGCCTTCGAAGCCGACGGCATGACCATCATGACCTCGGCCACGGTGACCAAGCTGGACAAGGGCAAGAACAACGTCACCGCCACCATTGAAGCGGTCGGCAAATCCAGCCAGATCACCGTCGAGCGGGTGATAATGGCGGTCGGCATTGTCGGCAACGTAGAAAGTTTGGGCCTGGAAGGCACCGGCGTCGAGGTGGACAGAACACATATTGTCATCGATGAATGGTGCCGCACCGGCGAGCCCGGCATCTACGCCATCGGCGATGTGGCCGGGCCGCCCTGGCTAGCCCACAAAGCCAGCCACGAAGGCATTATCTGCGTCGAGAAGATCGCTGGCGTCGAAGGTGTCCATCCCTTGAATACCGGCCGCATTCCCGGCTGCACCTATTGCCACCCGCAAGTAGCCAGCGTCGGCATGACCGAGGCGGCGGCGGTGGAAGCGGGCCACGAGGTGCGCGTCGGCAAATTCCCCTTCGCCGGCAACGGCAAGGCCATCGCGCTCGGCGAGGCCGAAGGGCTGGTCAAAACCGTGTTCGACGCAAAAACCGGCGAATTGCTGGGCGCCCACATGATCGGCGCCGAAGTGACCGAGCTGATCCAGGGCTACGCCATCGCGCAAACCTTGGAGACCACCGAAGCTGAGCTGATGCACACCGTCTTCCCACACCCCACCTTATCGGAAATGATGCACGAATCGGTCCTCGACGCTTATGGGCGGGTGATCCATTTTTAGCGATGGCAAGTTATTCTTGAGCAAATGCGATTGAGGCAGCCAATGCCACCAATCTCCAAAGTTGTCGGCGCGGTAATGGTATGGATTTTAGCAGGCGCATTTTCCGTTTGGATGAGTATCGACATTGCGGGCGAAGAATGGCTGTTGTGGTTGTTTATATTTTGGATAATTCCGGTTCCAGTGATAATTGGATGGCAACTCTTGGTTGGCTTATACAACTTCCTCGTCAAGAAATTATCTAGGATTTAAAATTGACCAAGACCACCGCACTCCGCCACCCGGAAAAACGCAACAATCCGGACAGTCCGAGCCCGCGCAAGCCGGCCTGGATCCGGGTCAAGGCGCCGAACTCGCCGGTCTACGGTGAAACCAAGGCGCTCATGCGCGGTCTTGGCCTGACAACCGTCTGCGAGGAGGCGGCGTGCCCGAATATCGGTGAATGCTGGGCCCAGCGCCACGCCACGGTGATGATTTTGGGCGAGATTTGTACCCGCGCCTGCGCCTTTTGCAACGTCGCCACCGGCAAACCCGGCCCGGTCAATCCGTTGGAGCCGGAAAATGTCGGCATCATGGCGCAAAAGACCGGCCTCAAACACATGGTCATCACGTCGGTGGACCGGGATGATCTGGCCGACGGCGGCGCCGATCAATTCGCAGCCTCTATCGAAAGTGTCCGGCAAATGTCTCCGGGCACCACGACCGAAGTGTTAACCCCTGATTTCCGGGACAAAGAGGGCGCGCTAGAAACGGTGATCGCCGCCAGACCGGACGTATTCAACCACAATCTGGAGACTGTGCCGCGCCTCTATCCAACGATTCGTCCCGGCGCCCGTTATTTCCATTCCCTAAAACTGCTGCAAACGGCGAAAGAGTTGGACGCGGACCTGTTCACCAAGTCCGGAATCATGGTCGGGCTTGGCGAGGAAATGGGGGAGGTGGGCCAGGTGATGGACGACCTGCGCTCGGCCAATGTGGATTTTTTGACCATCGGTCAATATCTGCAACCGACCCCCAAGCATGCCCCCCTTGAGCGTTTCGTGACCCCGGAAGAATTCAAAGAACTGGAAACCAAGGCCTACGCCAAAGGTTTCTTGAAAGTCTCGGCCACGCCGTTGACCCGGTCTTCCTACCACGCCGACGAAGATTTCCAGGCACTGCGCGCTGCCCGGCAGAAATCGCTCTAGGTCTTGGCGTGACGGCCAAAGAAAACCTTTCGTTAGCTTTTAAACGCCTATAAGCCACACATGCCTACCCATGCTGAAAAAAGGCGCTTGCCGCACTCGCCGGAACAGATGTTCGACCTGGTTTCCGATGTGGAAAAATATCCTGAATTCCTGCCCTGGTGCGTGGCCACCCGCATCCGTGGGCGAGAAGAGGGTGAGACAGGCGACACGATCACCGCCGATATGGTTATCGGCTACAAGATGTTCCGCGAACGCTTCACCTCAAAAGTCATACTCGACCGGCCCGGCATGCGTATCGACGTTGCCTATTCGGAAGGCCCGTTTCGGTATCTAAATAACCACTGGCTCTTTTTGGAAGACGGCGACGGCACCATTGTCGATTTCTATGTAGACTTCGAATTCCGCTCCAGATTGTTGCAGAAATTGATCGGCGCCGTCTTCAATGAAGCAGTGAAGATCATGGTGCATGCTTTTGAAAAAAGGGCATTAAAGATATACGGCCCTTAACTTTTCGTCGTGCCATCCCGGCTACAATATCGCCAACATCATATCCAGTGCCTTGTCCACCGTGGCCAGGCGCACCGCCGTCCGGTCGCCGTCGAAGCGGGGAATCTCACACACCGATTGTGCGCCGCGCAAGGCAACGGCGATGGCCACCGTACCCACCGGTTTTTCCGGCGTGCCGCCGCCCGGCCCGGCGACACCGGTCACGCCAACCGACAAATCCGCCGGGCAAATATTAAGCGCGCCCTCGGCCATGGCGATGGCGGTTTCGGCGCTAACCGCACCATGCGCGACGAGGGTTTTTTTGGGCACGCCGACCACTTCCATCTTGGCTTCGTTGGTGTAGGTAACAAAGCCGCGCTCGAACGCCGAAGACGAGCCAGCCACCGAAATAAGGGCGCCGGCGATCAGGCCGCCAGTACAGCTTTCGACCGTGGCCAGCATCACGCCGGCTTCGGTGGACGCTTCGATCAGCCGCGCCGCCCGGGCGAGGGTTTCATCGGAAAACATGGGCCAGGGCTCCTTAAAATTTAGAAATTATGGTTCAAGCCAGAGGCGCAGGATCAAAAGCAATATGGCGGCATATATGCCAGCCAGGATATCATCGAACATGATGCCGAGGCCGCCCTTGATACGCCTATCGGCCCAAGACACCGGCCACGGCTTGACGATATCGAAAAACCGGAACAGCACAAATCCGGCCGCGTATAGCACCAAATCCGCGGGCACCACCAACAAGGTCAGCCATTGCCCGGCGACCTCGTCGACCACAATCTCGCCAGGATCATCGCCGCCAAGGGTCCGCGCATGCACCGACGATGCCCAGACGCCAAGCAAGAATACCGCCAAAGTGGCGAACGCCAGCCAAGGCGCGCCGCCCCATATCTGGATCAGCCAGGCCAGTGGCAACGCCGCTACAGAGCCCCAGGTTCCAGGCATCTTCGGTAGCAGACCGGCGCCAAAGAATACCGCAATGAAGGCCGCGAATCGTTGCATCAAACGAAAGGAGCATGAATTTCCGGCAATTCCAACATCAAACAATTGCGTGCCTGACGACGGCGGGATATCTGGGCTATCGCGGGCAAAATATTGATGGTCAGGCATAACGCGTTCAAATTTCAATAGGATTCGGCGCGGTCCTATCTGCCGACCAAGGAGACGCCCGATCTCACTAGAAATATTTACCGATTCGCATTCATAACTGTTGCAAGATTTTGGCGGTTTCGATACCGTCAATTAAGACCGGTTGCGTGCGTCGGAAGTGGAAAAGACGCAAAATTAAACGGCGAAAGTTCAAACGCAAATGCTGGTGTGGTGAAGGGGCTAATGGCACGTAATCCCGTATCGAAGGCTGCGTCGCGCGCAATTAAGCGCTACTTTCCGGAACGCGAATTCATTTTGCGCACCGAAGGCAGGGTGGTTTATCTGCGTATTTCGCGCGGCATCCAACTCTCTGTTCTCGCCCTGATTTTCGCTGGTATCGGCTGGAGCGCCTATTCCTCCGTCGGCCTATTCGCCTCCGAGAAGATCATCGACGCCAAGGATGAAAGCATCCTCAACGCCCGGCTGGTCTACCGCAATCTGCTCTCCGATGTCTCCCAGTATCAGGAGCGCTTCACCTCCCTGACCGACGAATTACAGAAAAACCATGCACTGGTGCTGGGTTTGGTGCAGACCAATTGGTCCTTGCAGGAAAATTTGAAATCCGCCGAAAGCCGGTTGCAGAACCAGCGCCAGGAGGAATCCAATATCCTGGCAGCGCGCGCAGCCTTAAAGAAAAAATTGAGCCGTATCGAAACCGACATGCAGCAGATGAACAAACACAATTTCAATCTGCGCGGCAATCTGTCTTCGATCACTTCAAACCTTGAAAACGCTCTGGCGCAGCGCAACGATGCGCAATTGAAAGTCGGCAAGCTGAAGACGCGCATCGGTAATTTGGAAACCAATATCGAGCAATTGCACGAAGCCGAGATCGAAAGCGTCGAACGGCTTGCTGGGCGCACCCAGCGCAATATCGATTATGTGGAATCGATCCTCAAACGGACCGGGTTGAAATTGGCTAAGCTGTTGACCGAAGCCACCGCCGGGAAAGGCGGGCAGGGCGGCCCGTTCATGGCCATCAGCCCGCTGACCGATCCTGCCGACCGCTTGAAAGCGGGCTTAGTGAACCTGGATATCACCCTCGACAAGTGGGACGCCATCAATCAGGTATTCAACGTCATGCCGCTGTCTCCGCCGCTAGATCAATATTCGATCTCCAGCCATTACGGTAAACGGCGCGACCCAATGAACCGGCGCTGGGCGATGCATTACGGCATTGATATGGGCGGCGCGCTGCGCACCTCGGTTTACGCCACGGCGCCGGGCGTGGTGCGCTACGCCAAGCGCAAGGGAAAATATGGACGCCTGATCGAGATTGATCACGGCCAGGGGTTCCGGACCCGCTACGGCCATCTTCATAAGATTCTTGTTAAGCGCGGCCAAAAGGTGGATTATCGCACCAAGATCGGATTGCTTGGAACTTCGGGCCGCAGTACCGGCCCGCATCTCCATTACGAAATTATCCACAAAAAGCGATCCATCAATCCCTGGAGATTTATCAAGGCTGGCCGCTATGTTTTCCAAAGGCAGTAAAGAGATCGCCTCGACCCCTCCGGCGCCAAAGACGCCGGCGCCGCCGTCGCTTCTCAGCACCGATCTTAAAATTACCGGCGATCTCGTCAGTCAGGGCGAGCTTCAGGTCGATGGCCAGATTGATGGGGATATCCACACCGATGTCCTCATTGTCGGCGAAACGGCGCAGATCAATGGCGAGATTACCGCCGACAGCGTTCGTGTTCATGGCTATGTGACCGGGCAAATCAAGGCGCGCTCAGTATCGCTGGCGAAATCGGCACACGTGCTTGGTGATATCCTACACGAAAACCTGTCAATCGAGCAGGGAGCGTTCCTGGAAGGCCATTGTCGGCGCATTGAAACTGGCCGCCGGGAAAGCGAAGGCACCATCAAACTGCTGGTCAAGGGCGGCGCCAAGAACAAGAGCGATCCGCCGCCGAAAAAAGCCGAAGCCGAAAGCGCGTGACCTAGTCCGCGCTAATAACTTCTCCGAACATTTTTCGGTCCACATTGCCGCCCGTGGCGATGATCACTACCGTCTTGCCGGCAAAGCGATCTTGGTCCTGCATTAGAGCCGCAAGAGCGATGGCGCCGGACGGCTCGAACACCACTTTCAGCGCATCGAAGGCCAAACCCATGGCGCTGCGCACCCAATCATCGGACACCGTGAGCCCGCCCGCCAATAGGGCGCCGGTCACTGGAAAAGTCACCTTGCCCGGCGTTTCGATCAACAAGGCATCGCAAATAGACGGCGCCGGTGGATCGATCTCGATGCGTTCGCCCGCCGCCAGAGAGCGCGCCGTATCGTCGAAACCAACTGGTTCGACAGCATACACTTCGGTTTCCGGACTCATTTGGCGGAGCGCGACGGCGGTGCCGCCGATCATGCCGCCGCCGCTGCAAGGGCCGAGAACCGCGTCCAGCCTGACGTTCAGCGCCTCTGCCTGGGCGGCGATCTCGAGCCCGACGGTGCCTTGCCCGGCCATCACGTCTAAATCGTCATAGGGCGGCACCAGGGTCGCACCGGTGCGCATCGTGATTTCGTTGGCAATCGCGACCCGGTTGGCTTCGCGGCGGTCATAGGCAATGACAATTGCGCCATCGGCCTTGGTGTTCCGGGTCTTGATGGCGGGCGCATCGGCGGGCATGACGATTTGCGCCGGGGCACCCAAAATACGTGCCGCGCGGGCGACCCCCTGGGCATGGTTTCCCGATGAAAACGCAACCACGCCTTTGGCCCTTTGCTCCGGCGTAAGCTGAGAAATTTTGTTATAGGCGCCGCGAATTTTAAAGGCGCCGGTGCGTTGCAGGCATTCCGCCTTGATCAGCACGCGGGCGCCGGTGGCTGCGTTGATGGCATCCGATTCCAAAAGCGGGGTTACCAGGGCAACGCCATCCAGACGCTTTGCGGCGGCGGTGATGTCGGCGAAATCGATGGGCAAGGGGGCAGGCAACCGGTAATCCTTAACGCCGCAACAGTGCTTCCGGATTGAAGGCCATCTGATTGTCGGCGGCCATTTCCCGGTAGATATGCAGGTTTTCCAGAACCCGCTGCACATAGTTGCGAGTCTCGGAAAACGGGATCAATTCGATCCAGTCGATGGCATCGACACTGGGATCGCGAGGATCGCCGTTGAGCTTGATCCAGCGGCGCACCCGATTGGGCCCGGCGTTGTAGGCGGCCAGGGTCAAAACGTAGGAATTGCTGAAGCTGGCCAGCAATTCCACCAGGAAGGTCTGGCCGATGCGCAGATTATAGCCGGCATCCTTGATCAGACGGCTCTTGTGGTAGGGGATGCGGTGGCGCTTGGCCACCCGCATGGCTGTCGCCGGCATCAATTGCATCAACCCGCGGGCGCCCGCATGGCTAATGGCTTCGGAATTGAAGGCACTTTCCTGGCGGATTAGGGCATGGATAAAGGGCGCCTCCAACCGATAGCTGAGCACCGATGACGCTAGGCGGGGATAACCGGCTTCGACCAGATTGATGCCTTTGGCGAGCCCCAGTTTGGCGACCAGAACGGCTAAATCCGGACGCCCCGAAGCGCGCGCCAATCGCGCCGTCTCGGACAGCCAGCCCGGCGTTTTACCCATGCGGCTCAGGTGCTGGATGAAGGGCCGCATCAGCGTCTGCAGCTTCGCCGAATGCATGACGCGCACCATGCGCACCAATTCATGGGCGGCGAAACCGGCGGCCATACCGTCTTCGGTTTGCGGCGCCGGCGGCAGAGCGAAATTGTGCGTATCGCCAATTTTATGGCTGGCCATCTGGCCGTAATAGGTGGTTGGAAATTTGGCTGCCCGGCCATACCAAAGGCGGCTCTGCTTGGTCTTTTTCTGCACCTCGGCGGCGCGCGCCGACCAGTAGGCGCCGCGCGCCCGGCTGATGGGATATTTGGCGATCCGATAGAGATTGTTGAAATGGCCAAAGGCAATGTCGGTATCACCAAGAAATCGCAGCGCAATCCAGCCGGCCAGCCATTCCCCTTCGGCAAAGCCGGGTCCGCCGGCCTGGCCATGATGCTTGGCAATGCGGTAGGCGGCCGAAATATGACCGTCGCGCAAAGCCCGGCGCACCAGAATCTCTCGCTCCCGCCACCAGCGCCGGGGGCGCACCAGATCACCCGGCACATCGCTCAGCAGGGCGCGGGCCTGCTCGTCGCGGCCCTTGCGGCGGCGCCAGCGCAGGCGCTCATAGATCAGGCCGGTATTGTTGATCAGTTTTTCCGGCACTCTTTGAATGGTCCGGTCGACGCCGCCCCGGTGGCGGCGCAAGGCCACTCGGGCTTCGGCCAGGGCCCGGTAATCGGGATTGACCCGCCGGTACATACGCCGCACCGCATAGTGTTGGCCGTTCCAGAGCAGCCGGTCGAGGCGCTGGATATGGTTATCCCGGGTGAGGTAGCCGCGGAAGCGCTTGTAAAACTGACGTTCCTGCTGGGCGCCGAAGGCCCCTCTTACCCAAACCCGGCGCAACAAATCGCGGGCTTCGTCTTTGCGGCCGAGATTGATCAACGCGCCGGCCATGGCCGCGCCGCCAGCCGATGTCAACGGCGCCCGAGCGCCAAACCAATCGAGTTTGGCTTGATCGGGCAGGGCAGACGGCATGGCTTCCTCGGCCCGGCGGCGGATCAGGGCAATGCGCGGCCAGTCGGCCCGGGTCTTCAAAAACATGGTCAGCTCGTGAAATCCGGCGCCGGATTTTCTGGACCGCATCCGGTTCCAGCGAAGAATGGCGCGCATATCGGCATTTTTAAGTCCGCTGGCGAGGCGCTTGTATTCGGTCCAGTTATTTTTCTTTGCCGCCGCCAGCGCTTTTTTGGCAAGCAAGCCATCCCGCACATGCGACGGCTCGGCGGCACCCGCCGGGGCGTTGGCAAGCACCAGGAACGCGCCAATCAAAAGAGCGGCGGCGGCGCGCCCATAATCTGTCCGGTTCGGTGTAAGCAATTTCATAAATGCACCTCAGCCAATCATAGGTTTGTTTTGCCGCCGCCGCAAATTTCAGGTCCCCGCGAGGCGCTATCATCTTGTGGCAAGCGGGACATGCGACTATGTTGCCGGGGCTCCGGTTGGGGGCCTGGGAAAGGAGAATTTCGATGTTTAGAGGCTCGTTCGTCGCCTTGATCACGCCGTTCAAGGATGGCGCCTTTGACGAGGCCGCCTTTCGGGGCCTCGTGGAATGGCAGATTGCGGAAGGCACGCAAGGGCTGGTTCCCTGTGGCACAACCGGCGAATCGCCGACCCTTAGCCATGAAGAACACCGTCGGGTGACCGAAGTTTGCATCGAAGTTGCGGGCGGCCGCGTGCCGGTGATTGCCGGCGCGGGCTCCAACTCGACGCAGGAATCCATGGACCTCGCCGTTCACGCCAAGACCGCCGGCGCCGATGGGGCTCTGGTGGTCACGCCCTATTACAACAAGCCGACCCAAGAAGGCATGTATCAGCATTTCAAGGCGATCAACGACGCCGTCGATATTCCGATCATCATCTACAATATCCCGCCGCGCAGCGTCATCGATATGTCGGTCGCCACCATGGCGAGGCTGGCGAAGCTACCCAATATCGTCGGCGTCAAGGATGCCACCAGCGATTTGAATCGCCCAATCCTGACGGAAATCGAGATTGGCGCCGATTTCTGCCAGCTGTCCGGCGAAGACGGCACCGCCATTCCGTTCCTGGCCGCCGGCGGCCATGGCTGCATCTCGGTCACCGCCAATATCGCGCCCAAAATGTGCGCCGATATGCAGAACGCCTGGGCAGACGGCGATGTCGCAGACGCCATGGCGTTGCAAAGCAAGCTGATGCCAGTACACGGGGCGCTGTTTTGCGAGACAAGTCCCGGCCCAGTCAAATATGCCGCAGGTTTGCTCGGCATTTGCGCCGACGAGACGCGCCTACCGATGACCGAGATTGCCGAGGTCTCCAAGGCACGGGTCCGGGACGCCATTCAGGGAGCCGGCATCACCCGCTGATGCGCACATAGACCATGGCCAAGAAAACCGACCCCGACGGCAATATCGTCGCCCGCAACCGACGCGCCCGGCACGATTATTTCATCGAAGAGACGTTGGAGGCGGGATTGGTGCTGCTCGGCACGGAGGTGAAATCTCTGCGCGGTGGGCGCGCCAGCATAGAGGAATCCTACGCCGCCGAAAAAGACGGCGAGATATTCCTGCTGAACACCTATATCCCGGAATATTCCTCGGCCAGCATCGGCCAGCATGAAACGCGGCGGCCCAGAAAGGCGCTCTTGCGGAAGCGCGAGGTGCGCAAACTGGCCGATGCGGTGAGCCGCGAGGGGCGCACCATCGTTCCGCTGGCGATCTATTTCAATAAGCGCGGCCTGGCCAAGGTTGAGTTGGGCGTCGCCACCGGAAAACGCAAATACGACAAGCGCCAATCGGCCAAGGCGCACGACTGGAAGCGGGATCAGGCGCGCATTATGCGGGGAAGATAGGTGCCGGGCCTTTAAGGCTGCTCGAAGTTAAAAATCTCGGTCACCGGCAGCACGCCGATATCGCGCAGCTTCAGGTTTTGCGGATCGTCCAGATCGGCTAGGTTTGAGATGCGGCCATAGGTGGACGGGGTCACCATCTCGGCGCCATCGTCGGTCTTGCGGCGGATGCCGAAATCCAGATGTTCCCGCTCCCGCGTGCTCAGCGAGGTCATCAGGTTCTTGCTCGCCCAGATGGCGCCGCCGGTGGCGAAATCCGAGAGCCGGGCGGCCCGGTTGATGGTGTCGCCAAGCACCGTAAATTCTAGATGGGTCGACGTCTGATAGGCGCCGAACCATTCCTGGCCCTCGTCGAGGCCGATATTCAAGATCAGCGCGTTCGCCCAGTTCTTACGCTCCCGCCATTCCCGGTCGATGGCATACATGGCCTCTTTCATCTCGGCGGCGCAACGGACCGCGTTGAGAGCGTAGTTACAATCGGGCTGGGGGAAGAAATAATATAGAATGCCGTCCCCCACATGCTTGCCGTGGGTGGCGTAATATTTGCGGAAAATGGGCTCCATAGTGCCCCAGACCTGGTTGATCAGCTCGAAATATTCCTCAGGCGGCAGTTCGGCGCAGATTTTGACCGAGCTCTGAATATCGGCCACCAGCACGGCGAGGGGGGTCATATAGGGTTTGCGGCCCCGCAACAGATCCCGGATCACGATGTCACGGCGCGCCAGCAAGGTCATCAAGGGGTTATGATCGGCCACCACCGGCACATAGGTAAAGAACGTGCCTTCACGGAAAAAGCTGGCATAAAGGTTGTAGCGCACCGGCTCGGCGCCGCGGGGCGCGAAATTAACTTCGGTGTCTTTAACGGCGCGCGAGGTAACCGGCTCGACCCGGTCATAGATGTCGGCCAATTCCTCGATCAACTCGCCCTCGATGTGACCGTCAAGGGTCAACAGGCCCGCCTTCGACAAACGGTTCTTGGCGATCGCAAGATGAAAGGCCAGTATCTCTTCGCGCCCATCGGCGGTGCCGGTGCGGCCTTCGAACAGCAAACGGAAGACGTTGCGGTCGGCGATGTCGCTGGACAACCCGCGCCCGGTTTCGAAGATGTCGGCTTCAGCAGCCTCGTTGGCCCATTCGATCTCAAACTTATTGTTGACCAGATAGGCGGGATGATCGAGCCCCTCGATGGTCAATTGCAATCCGCGGCCATTGTTTGCATCGGCGTTGATGGTAGTCGGCACATTATCCTGGGCGGGATTTGGCGGCGGCGGGCCATCGGCGAGGGGGGCCAGACGCTCGGAAATTTCCGCCATGCGCACGCCCTGACCCTTCAAGGTGGCAATCTCTGCCAGACGCTGCAGCACATCTTCCGGAAAATAACCAAGTCGCCGCGCCGGATCATTTGGACTGTCCGGGTTGCGCACCTCGGGCCCCTGGATCAAGCCCTGGGCAATATAATTGTTTAGCGTCGCCCGAGATATTCCAGTTTTTTCAATGACTTCCCGACTGGTCAACATATCAAAAGCCTCCAAATTACCGCTATTACGGCAATCTCCCTATTCCCAATGGAGACAGTTATACTAACAAACCATGAATTTGTACAGTATAATTATACGGTCTAATTACTTGCATCCGATCACCATCGTGCGCATATGACCATTGCTAATCATTTCCTTCCTGAAACGCACCGGCAATTAAGATTGGAACCTCCGATGGCACAACCTCTCCTGCATCTGGTATTCGGCGGCGAAATCGCCGATCCGTCGGGCGATGATTTCGTCGACGCCGACAATCTCGATGTTGTCGGCATCTTCCCGTCTTACGCGGCGGCCATGACCGCCTGGCAGGGCGCTAGCCGCCGCAATGTGGATCATGCCCACATCAAATATGTGATTGTGCATCTGCACCGCTTGATGGATCCCGATCACCCGACAGCCGGTTTTCAGGAACGGGCTTCGGACCGGGACGGCGGCGGGCGCTAGCGAAAACTTCGGCAGATGGCGTTAGCGCGGCGGCAACGACCAATGCGCCATAGGTAGTCCCGCCACTGGCGAGCGGAAATAGGGGATAGTATTGCCCTTCAGACTGCCGAGATAGACCGTTTTCAGATCGGGTCCGCCGAACGTTACGCTGGCCAGCCAAGGCGCCAGTTGGCCGCCAGTTTTGGCGAGGGTGTCGAAACTGACAGCACCGCCGGATGCAAATTCCCGCTCAAATTTTTCCGTTGCCTCTGCATTACCGTCTTCGAACAAAGTGAGCGCGTCACCTTCGGGCGTGATCGCCAACAGCTGGTCCGCAAATATCATAGTCAGCCAGATATTGCCGAATGCATCGAAGGCAAGCCCATCGATCAGGCCTTTTCCTAAATCCGACGGGCCATATATTTCGTAATCGGTGAGGGTGCCATCATCTTGAACCCGCATACGACTGACCCGCTTGCCGCAGGTTTCGGCGATGTACATCCATTGCTCATCGGCATCGAGGCGGATTTCGTTGGTGAACGAAAGCCCGTCGGCGACGATACGGATGCCTTTGTCGTCCACCAGCGCGATATAGCCGTCGTCGATATCGTTCCTGATAGCCTCGCTCCAAGGATTGATCTTGGTGGAGACAGTGATCCAGATACGGTTTTTCGAATCGCGAAGCACGAAATTGACCTTGCCCATGGGCTGGCCGTCGATGCTGTCATAGAGGGTCCGGGTTTCACCGGAGCGGCTCATCACCTCCAAAAGATCGGTACCGAAATTTGAAATCAGGATGTCGCCGTTGTCGGCAAAAGCCAATCCGTTGGGCAAAGTGCCATAGAGCAGGCTGTCTGCCTGGCCCGCATCCAGATCGAAATGGCCGTCCACGGTTTGGGTGATCAATTCTTGCGTGCCGTCCGCCGAAATCTTCATGACGCCGCCCCTAGCGTCCGCCGACCAGAGCGTGCCATCCGGCTCCGCCAGAATGCATTCGGGGCGCTGCAGATCAACTCCGATGGTTTGGATATCGGCCAAATCCAGACGCCAGTCCCGAAGCGGATTGGGCCCCTTGGGGTTGGCGGCGATCAAATTACCCTCCGCCTAATCCCGAAGGGCCTGGCTGGCAGCGATGAACGCGGCTTGCAATTCATCGAAGCTGTTGGTCACCTGGAAGTCTGGAAACTCGGCGATGACGTTGTCCGGCGCTCGGAACAAGATGCCGCAATCGGCCTCGGCCAGCATGTTGGTGTCGTTGTAGGAATCACCGGTTGCGATGGTTTTGAAATTCAAGCTCTGCATGGCCCGAACCGCTTCGCGCTTATGATCGTCCATGCGCAGCCGGTAATCGGTAATGCGCCCGTCCTTGGCGATATCCAGATGGTGGCAAAACAACGCCGGCCACCCCAGTTTGCGCATAAACGGCTCGGCGAATTCATAAAATGTGTCGGACAGGATCACCACCTGGAAGTTTTCCCGGAGCCAGTCCAGAAATTCCGGCGCGCCGTCCAGCGGATCCATTTCGCCGATCACATCCTGAATGATGCCGATGCCCAGATTGTTATTTTTAAGGATCGCCAGACGCTGGCGCATGAGGGCGTCGTAATCTGGGATATCGCGGGTAGTCGCGCGTAGATCATCGATGCCGGTCTTCTCGGCAACGCCGATCCAGACTTCGGGGATCAAAACCCCCTCCAAATCCAGGCACGCAATTTCCAACGGTTCCACCCCCTAGTTGATGGGCGCGGTATATCATATTCCTCGGCTGGGAAAAGCCATATTACACGCCCCGGCGGTCAGGAACGCGGCAATAAACCGGCCAGGCCTTCGAACACGGATTCAAACATGTCCACCGTCAGGCGCCGCGTATTGGTGTTGTAGCGAGAACAATGATAACTGTCGGCCAGCACCAGCCCCGACGGTAATTGATGCTGGGCACCGTGGCTGAACTTGAACAGGCTCTTGCGCTGGCCAAGGACCGTTAGCACCGCCCCATGGGCCACCACGCCCAGCGCCAGAAGCACGCGCAAGCGGCCCATGGCGCCGATTTCTTCGGCCAAATAGGCGCCGCATTCCTTGATCTCGGCGCCGACCGGCTTGTTTTCCGGGGGCAGACAACGCACCGCGTTGGTGATGCGGCAGTTGCGTAAACGCAAGCCGTCGTCCGGGCCGGCGCCATATCGGCCCTCGGAGAGCCCAAATTTTTCGATGGTCTGATAAAGAAGATCGCCGGCGTAATCGCCAGTAAAAGGCCGGCCTGTACGATTAGCGCCGCCGCGCCCAGGGGCCAGACCGACGATCAGCAATTCCGCGTCCAGGCTGCCGAACGAGGCAACCGGCGCGTTGTGCCAATCGGGTTCTTGGGTGCGGACCTGTTCGCGCAATTGGACCAGACGCGGACAGCCGCCGCAATCACGGCCGGGCGTATTCATTAGGAACGGCTTAAACCTTAGGCGGATTCGCGGTAATCGCCATGATCGGCGACCGAAATGATATCGCCATCATCCACCAGATCGTCACCGTCATCATCCTCGTCCTGTTCCAAGGGATGCACCGGCATCGATTGGGACTGGCCGCCCTGGCGTTCAATCTGGGGTCGCAAGTCCGACAATTCCAGAAACACGTCGGCCTGGCGGCGCAGCTCGTCGGCGATCATCGGCGGCTTCGATTTTACGGTCGAGACCACGGTCACTCGCTTGCCCTTACTTTGCGACCATTCCACCAGCCGGCGAAAATCGCCGTCACCGGAGAAAATAACCACGTGATCGATATGCGGCGTCATTTCCATAACATCGACGGCCAGCTCGATATCCATGTTGCCTTTGATTTTGCGGCGTCCCGCAGTATCGGTGAATTCCTTGGTCGGCTTGGTGACCATGGTGTAACCATTGTAATCCAACCAATCCACCAGCGGGCGTATCGGCGAATATTCCTGGTCCTCCACCAATGCGGTATAGTAGAAGGCACGCACCATGTAACCTTCTGCGGAGAAAATCTTTAACAATTTTTTGTAATCGATATCGAAGCCCAATGCGCGGGCTGCAGCATAGAGATTTGATCCATCGATGAATAAAGCAATACGCTCATTCGGGTAAAAATTCATCTCAAGGCATCCTAATTTTTTAAATCAAATGCAATTTTTGTTAACTTAGTCAACGATATATCAATCGCTGTTTGTTGTCTAGTTGCCACCGCGAATTAAAACCATCCGAAGGTTACAATTATTGATGAGTTCGGCCAAATCCGCCTCCGGGCGCTGAAAGGGAAGATCGTTGATTTACCTCGCAATCGGCTCAAATTTACCATCCGTGGCCTATGGCGAGCCTCAGGCGAACTGCGAAGCAGCGATTGCCCTGCTGGAAGCGTCGGGGATCAGCATCGAAGCCTGTTCTCCCTGGTACGAAAGCCAGCCGATACCAGCTTCGGAGCAGCCGAATTTCGTCAATGGCGTGGCCGCCGTATCCTGCAGCTTAAGCCCCCAAACCATGCTAGAAGTTTGCCAGAGCATTGAAAACAAACTGGGACGGGCACGCCCGGCGGCCATCAACGCAGCGCGCACCCTCGATATCGACATCATCGATTGGAACAGCCAATCGATCCGGGAAGCGGCGCTGGAAATTCCCCACCCCAGGCTCTCGGAGCGATTGTTCGTGCTCGGCCCGCTCCGCGATATCGCGCCGGGCTGGCACCATCCGGTGACCGGTATCGGCATCGCAGATTTGATCGCAGCCCTTGGACAGACGCAAATTATTCAAAGGCTCGTGTAAATCGGCGTCATTCAGCTTGTGTTTTGGCGAAATGACGGTATACAGACGCCACCCCAATCACTGCCAGTGGCGGAACCGGCCCATTTTGGCTATTCCATGCCCGCAAATAGGAGATTTCAATGGCGCGTGTCACCGTTGAGGACTGTATCGAAAAAATTCCCAATCGTTTTGATCTGGTTTTGGTCGCCTCACAGCGCGCCCGCGCCCTGTCATCGGGCACGGAATTGACCGTCGAGAAGGATAACGACAAAAATCCGGTCATTGCCTTGCGCGAAATCGCCGATGAGACCATCGAGATTGCCGAAGTCGAAGAAGCCATGATCAAAGGGCTGCAAAAACATTTGGAGCCTGATGTACCCGACGACGAGGAAATGGATCAGCTCACTTCCGGCGACGATTTCATGAACATGGCCAGCGAATTAAAACCCGACATGGTACTGGGCGGCACCGGCGATGCTAGTGAAATGCCGGCCTTTACCGATAATATCATCGAAAAAGACGGCTCGGACGCGGATACGGGCGGCGGCGACGCTAAAGACGCCGGCGAAGAGGCGGACAAATAGCCTTATTTAAAGGTGCCTAAAGCGCTTTTTTAATTCTTTCTCTTTCTTTTCGCATTTGCCGGGCTAATTTAGGAGCTCTGGAAGTGAAGCGCCCCTTTTTGCGCCAATGGGGGGCGGCTGAAAGGAAGCGATGATACGCCAGTTCGAACTCGTTGAAGCGGTGAAATCGTACGACCGGATGGTCGACGAAGACGCGCTCAACCGCGCCTATGTGTTTGCCATGAAGGCGCACGGCAATCAAAAGCGTGCCTCCGGCGATCCCTATTTCCTGCATCCTCTGGAAGTCGCCGGCATCCTCACCGAATATAAGCTTGATACCTCGTCGATCATCACCGCCTTGCTGCACGACACCATCGAAGACACCGACGTTACGTCCGCCGAAGTGAACGAACAGTTCGGCGAAGAGGTGGCGCAACTGGTTGATGGCGTCACCAAGCTGACGCAGATCGAATTGCAGTCGCAGCAATCCGATCAGGCGGAAAATTTTCGCAAATTGCTGCTCGCCATGTCCGAAGATATTCGCGTGCTGCTGGTCAAACTGGCCGACCGGCTGCACAACATGCGCACGCTTGGATATATCAAAAGCAATGATAAGCGCCGCCGCATCGCATCAGAAACCATGGAGATTTACGCGCCCCTGGCCGAACGCATCGGCATGCAGGAGCTAAAGAACGAGCTGGAAGATTTATCCTTTGCCGAATTGAACGCCGAGGCGCGTGGCTCGATCATCCAGCGCCTGCAATTTTTGCGCGATCAAGGCCGCGACAATGTGGAAGCCATCATTGCCGAGCTCACCGAAACCATGCGCGCCGAGAAATTACGAGCCGCCGTCAACGGCCGCGAAAAACTTCCCTATTCCATCTGGCGTAAGACACAGCGCAAAAAAATCTCCTTCGAACAGGTCGCCGATATCATGGCTTTTCGGGTGCTGGTCGAAAGCGCTGAAGATTGCTACCGCGCCCTCGGCATAATCCATTCCGCCTATTCGAGCGTGCCGGGGCGTTTCAAGGATTACATCTCGACGCCCAAGTCGAACGGCTATCAGTCCCTGCATACGGCGGTGATCGGCCCGGCCAAGCAGCGTATCGAAATTCAAATCCGCACCCACGATATGCACGAGGTGGCCGAATTGGGGGTCGCCGCCCATTGGCAATACAAACACGGGCTCGACCGCAATCACGGCCACGATTACCGCTGGCTCCGGGAACTGCTGGATATTCTTGACCACGCCGCATCGCCCGATGATTTTCTCGAGCACACCAAACTGGAAATGTTCGCCGATCAGGTGTTCTGCTTTACCCCGGCGGGCGAAGTGATCGCGCTTCCCGGTGGCGCGACACCGGTAGACTTCGCCTATGCCGTCCATTCCGAGGTCGGCGATACCTGCGTCGGCGCCAAAATCAACGGTCGCTCGACGCCGCTACGCACCGAATTGGAAAACGGCGATCAGGTGGAGATCATCACGTCGGGCGCACAAACGCCGTCGCCCATGTGGGAGAATTTCGTGGTCACCGGCAAGGCCCGCGCCCGCATTCGCCGCTTCATCCGGCTGCGCCAGAAAGAGGAATATATGTCCCTCGGCCGCGCCATCTTAGAGCGCGCCTTCGCGGCTGAAGATTACGCCTTCAACGAAGCCTTGCTGGGCGATGTGCCAACCGTATTTGCGCTTGCGTCTGCCGATGATCTGGCCGCTGCGGTCGGCGCCGGGGAAATCACCGGGCGCCAGGTTCTGGAAGCGGTCTATCCGGGCATCAAGGATGCGCGCCGTGGCGGCAAGGTCATCCAACTGGTCAAGGCCATGAACCCGCGCCGGCCAAAGAAAGCGGATGGCAAGGATGGCGGCATTCCCATCAAGGGGCTGATCCCGGGCATGGCGCTACATTTCGCCGCCTGCTGCAACGCGCTTCCGGGCGACCGTATCGTCGGCATCATTACCAAGGGCAGGGGCGTCACCATCCACACCATCGATTGCGAAATCCTGGAAGAATTCTCCGATATGGAGGAACGCTGGATCGACGTTTCTTGGGATGCGGACGCCATTGATGAATACCATGGGGCGCGCGTTGAATTGGTTGTCACCAACGAGACCGGCTCACTCGGCGAGCTGTCCACCGTGATTGCCCGGGGCGACGGCAATATCAGCAATTTGAAAATTACCAACCGAACAGCGGAATTTTTCGATATCATGATCGACATCCAGGTGCGTGATGTGAAACACCTGACCAACATCATCGCCGCGCTCCGGGCATCGCCGGTGATAAATTCTGTTGAAAGAGCGCGTGGATAAATCATAAATTGCGCTGAGTATAGGTGCCAGCCATGGGCGGCGGGCACCCCTGGGTACGAATGGAGCCGGCTTTCCTAATGTTTCGCCGAAGACACAAGCTGCACCCCATGGACATGGTCCGCAACCTGATCTGGCCGCGCATCGGCTGGCGCCGGGTCTGGTTTTATTGGATGGCCCGCATGGGGCGTCTGCCCGGCTCGGATTATTCCTTGTCGGCGGGGTTTGCGTTCGGCGCCGCTATGTCTTTTACGCCGTTCGTCGGGCTTCACTTTGTCCTGGCGGCACTGGCGGCCTGGATATTCCGCGCCAATATCGTTGCCTCGGCTATCGGCACCGCGGTCGGCAATCCCTGGACGTTTCCGTTCATCTGGATTTGGATTTACAATCTCGGTGTATGGCTGGGCTTCGATCGGACCAGAGAAGGTCTCTCGGATGTGGATTTCGCCAGCTTTTTCGGCAACCTGTTGAAGACATTCCTACGCTTCGATCTGAATTATCTGGCCGAATCTGCCTGGCCGATCTTGGGGCCGATGCTGCTTGGCTCGATACCCACGGCGATTGTCGCCTGGCTGGTGTTTTTCCTGGCCTGGCGTTGGAGCATCAGTGCCTATCGAAAGGCGCAGCTGCACCGGCGCCATGCACGGCAACGCAAAAATATGAAAGGTGAGGGCGATGGTTCCCTTTCTGCGCCTCGGCGTTAACGTCGATCACGTGGCCACCATCCGCAATGCACGCGGCGGCGGGCATCCCGATCCGGTGCAGGCGGCATTGCTGGCTGCCAAGGCCGGCGCCGACGGCATTACCGCCCATCTCCGTGAAGACCGGCGCCACATTTCCGACGCCGATATCGAGCGGCTGATGGCGGAGATCGCCATCCCGTTGAACCTGGAGATGGCGGCCACCGATGAAATGCTGGAAATCGCGCTACGCCACGAGCCTCACGCAGCCTGCATCGTGCCCGAAAAGCGCCAAGAACAAACCACCGAGGGCGGCCTTGATGCGGCCGGCGGACATAATCATCTGGCACCGTTCGTCGCCGCCATGGGCGAGGGCGGCATCCGCGTGTCATTGTTTATCGAGCCGGATTCTAGGCAACTGGACGCGGCGCTGTCGCTTGGCGCGCCGGTGGTGGAATTGCACGCCGGAGCCTACTGCGATGCGGTATCCGAAGGTAGGCAAAAAGATAGTGTGACCGAGCTACTGCGTATTCAAAACGCCGCCAAATATGCCGTGCAAATCGGTCTCGAATGCCATGCGGGCCATGGCCTTGGCTTTGACAGCGTCGGTGCTATCGCCGAAATACCGGAAATCGCCGAATTGAATATCGGCCATTTCCTCATTGGCGAGGCGATTTTCTCCGGCCTCGACAGCGCCATCCGGCGCATGCGCGCATTGATGGACCGGGCGCGCGCCGCAAACACCGGCGCGCAGTCGGCCTAAAGGTTAGCCATGATCCTCGGCATCGGCAGCGATCTGATCGACATCACCCGCGTCGAAAAAACCCTGGAGCGATTTGGCGAGCGCTTCACATTACGCGTCTTTACCGAGATTGAGCGCGCCAAGTCCGACAAAAGGCGCCTCCGCGCCGCTTCCTATGCCAAACGCTTCGCCGCCAAGGAGGCTTGCTCCAAGGCCCTCGGCACCGGCTTTCGCAAAGGCGTCTTCTGGCGCGATCTGGGCGTTATCAACCGGCCCGGTGGACAGCCCACCATGGCGCTCACCGGCGGCGCGGCGGAGCGGCTGGCGTCCATGGTGCCCGCCGGCATGGCGGCCCGCATTGATGTCACCATTACCGATGATTTCCCCCTAGCCCAAGCCATCGTCATCATCTCTGCGGTTCCGGAAGACCAAGCCTGATATGAGCGAGGCGGAATCTATTGCCATCGGATGGCGCCTCAGCAGCCTGTCGGGCTGGGGCGTCTACGGAACCAACCTGGCGTTACAGCTTAAATCCATGGGGCGGGGACCGGTACTTTTGGCGCCCGCCCACCGGCTCGATCTGGATACGTCCGAGGCGCAAGCGCTGGCGCCTGCCTTCCGCCGCCAGGCCGACTTGCAGGAGATACTCGGCAAGCTCGGTCATATGGAGTTCGATTTTCCGGTCTTGCACTCTCTGCGCAATGATTTCGAGCCTGCTCTCGACCGCCAGATCGCCCATGGCAGCCGCAATATCGGCATTATTTTTTTCGAAGACACCAATTTCAGCGCCGAAGGTCTGGCCCGCGCCCGGGATTATGATCTGATCATCACCGGTTCCACCTGGAACAAGGAGATTCTGGAGGCCCACGGCCTGACCCATGTGGTTAATGTGTTCCAAGGTATCGATGCCAACCTGTTCCGCCCGGCAGAGCCCGGCGGGGACAAGGCCAGCAATTATCCCGGCCGCTTCGTAATTTTCTCCGGCGGCAAGCTGGAATATCGCAAGGCCCAGGACGTGGTCATCGCCGCCTTTCGCCAATTTCACGGCAAACATCCCGAAGCCTTGCTGATTTTCGCCTGGG
>JABHAA010000085.1 GCA_018674495.1 Rhodospirillaceae bacterium
CACGATCAATCCGGCGCTTGGCCACGAGGTCGAGCCCGAATACGCAATCACTCCGGCGGCCGTGCACAAGCGCATTATGGTAATCGGCGCCGGGCCAGCCGGTATGGAGGCCGCCATTGCTGCCAGCCAGCGCGGCCACACTGTCACCATGTTCGAGAAATCCAGTGTTATCGGCGGCGCTCTTCGTGGCTATGCCGCCAATGATCTGGCGCATCCCGAGGACCTCAATAAAATCGTCTCCTATTACGAAGCGATGGTCGAAAAATATGGAATCGAAGTGCGTTTTGAAATCGAACCGACGCCCAAAATGATGCGCGGCATGGTGCACGAGTTTGACGTTGTTATCCTGGCAACCGGCGCCAAGGTGGATTGGGATGCGCTGCCAATCGACGCCGGCGTAACCGTGCTTGATGCCTTTGCCGTGGCCAGCGGAGAAGCGCAAGTCAGCGGGCGCACCGTGATCCTGGGCGGTGGCAAGATCGGGCTGACGCTGGCCGAATCCTTATCCGAAGGCGGCCACGAAGTGGTGCTGATCGACGAAAACCGGCGCCTTGGGTTCGATGTCGCACCGACCTGGAAGTGGCGGCACACATCCTGGATCAAGGCGCTTGGCATCGAAGCCATCACCGGTGCCAAGCTAAATGCGATCACTACCGCCGGCGTTACCATCACCGATAGCGATGGCGCCGAGCGGACCATCGAAGCCGATACCGTTATTGCCGCCGCGCCGGTGCGGCCCAATCAGGCTTTGTTCCTGGATTTCCAATGGATGGTGGATGAATTGCATGGCGCCGGCGATGCCCTGGTGGCCGGCGATCTTACCCAGGCTATCCAATCCGGCTATCGCCTTGGCTGCCGGATCTAGGGCTGGGCTGCGGCATGGACCAAATTCTTGACAGCACAGCCGGCCTGTTCGCCGATACCGAGGGATGGGCGGCCATGCTGAGGCGTTGCGGCAAGGTGTTTTCCGCAATCGAGCCCGGTGGGCGCATCGGCGTCATCGCCGCTGGCAGCCTGGCCGGCGCCCTAGCCAGGTATGACGGCGATATCATGGTCTGGGCCATCAAGGAGGACGGATTGGAGGTGGCGTACCGGCCTTACGTTGCTGGAGAGCAGATGGCCGATATCCTGTTCGTAGTCGACGACCAGGTTCTTGGCGGACTACACAACGCTTCAGAGGAAAATTTGTCCGGGCGGCTTTCGGCGCGCAGCAAGGGCGGCAAAATGATGCTTTATTTCCTGATCGGCCGCGACGATCTGGAAGATGCCGGCTATTTTGAATTCCTGGAAACCGTCGGGCTTTCATTTTTAGGGCCTTGCCGATGAAATGGAATCCTGGCCGATGATCTTCGCCAACCCCGCCGGCGCGCCCGAACTGGCTTGCGATGAATGCGGCTGCCGCTGGTTCGACCGCATGGCGGGTGCCTGCTACGAATGCGGTGCCGAAGTACCGAAATCAGAAATTCAGGCTTTCGAAGCGGCCCTCGCCACTTATTACGAGAAAACCGGCAATCGCCCTTGATAACCACGCGGCCAGGCGCCGCGCGCCGGGATAAGAAAATTACCTCAGACAATATGCTCCGGCCCGTCGAGCGATTCCGCCAAATACCGGTTTGACCATTTGGTGGTGGCGCGGTCGATGGAGACGCCGTCTACCTGGATGTCGTCCACATTCTCGTTGAAGAAACAGACCAGGCCCATGATCTTTGGACATTCGGCGATGGGATCGGCATAGCTCCAAACGATATTGTCGAAGGTCTCGCCGCCCACTTTCGCCGACCAATAACTGGCGATGCCCTTGTAGGGGCAGCGGCTGGAATGATCGTTGGCGGTCAGGACATCAAAATTCACATCTTCGGCGGGCATGTAGTAGCGCACCGGCATGCCGGTCTCGAACAGGAAGTGGGCGCGGTCGGTATTGGCCACCTCTTGGCCGCCCAAGGTAACCACGACCCGCCGGCTGGATGGAATGGCGTCGATGCGTTTGTAGGGATCGCGCGGGTGGACGAAAATCTCTTCGTCTTCTTCGTACCAATGATCCATCTTGTTCCAATAGAAACCGAGATAATCCCTGATCGCGCGGGTCTCCTGATACGGATCGGTGTAGGACCAGACCGCGTTTTCGGCGGTCTTGCCGCCGGCGTTCAGGGTCCAATAGTTGGCATCGCCCTTGAACGGGCAAAAGGTGGTGAGCTCAGTGGCCGCCAACAAATCCATACGCACATCGGCTTGCGGAAAATAATAGACCGGCACATGGTTGGATTCCAGGAGCACGCGGCCATCCGTTGTATCGGCCAGCGTCTCGCCGCCAAATTCGACGCGAAGACGCCGGGAAGTCGGCTCGAACCCGACGCGGTAGTCAGGCGCCTTGGCAAAACCGGGAGAGGGTTTTCCGTTTTCCGTTGCATCCGGCATGAGATTTTTCCTCGTTTGTTTTAAGAAAATGTCAGGCGGCTCAGCGTTGCGATATCCGCCGGGCGACGCGGAAGCCGACATTGTCGCCCCGGCGTTCGCGTCGGAAGCTACCCCGGTTGGCGGCGCGCAAGGCAACGGGGCGGTCGTACCAGGAGCCGCCGCGCAGCACCCGGCGAGAACAATCGCCATCCCGCCAAGCGCGCCCGTTTACGGGGCGGCCAATATTGTTTCCGTGCCAGCAATCGGCGACCCATTCCCAGACATTGCCGTGCATGTCGTACAGCCCAAATCGATTGGCGGTGAAGCGGCCCACCGGCGCGGTCTGACTGCCATAGCCGTCGCTGCATTTGCGGTTGCCGTTGCCTGAGCCCGAAGAGCGGTCGCTGCCATTGGCGTAAGTGCAAAGCTGGCGGGTGCGGTTGCCGAAATGGTATTTGGTTTCGGTGCCGGCGCGGGCTGCATATTC